>NZ_JANXWG010000095.1 GCF_025351285.1 Novosphingobium sp. | reverse complement strand
GCACTGCCTTGCCGCCGCCCGCAAGCGAGGAGGGCCAAGTCATGGTCCCGGTCAACGCCGCGCTCGCCGCGATCGGCGCGCGCGATGCGGTCGCGCTCGGGCAGACGATGCGCTCCGATGCCACCACCACCACCGCCACCGCCACCGAAGGCGCCACAGCGACCATCGCCCACAAGACGCGCGACGAATTTCTCGCCCGCTTTGGACCCGGCGCCGAGCGGTTCGAAGAGCGGCTTGCAGACCCCGCGATCGAGATCGACGGCAATATCGCGATGGTTTGGGGCCGCTACACCTTCCTGATCGACGGCAAGGTCCATCACTGCGGCTATGACCATTTCGATCTGATCCGTGACAGTGCCGGCTGGAAAATCCAGAATCTCACCTGGTCGTCACGCACCACCGGTTGCACGGACTGATCGTGCGATGATGTCCGATGTCGCGCATGTGGTCATGGCAGAGCCGTGGTGGACCAGGGCGGTGATGGCGCTCGCCTTCGCCTATGCGCTTGGCAGCCTCACCCTGCTTCGCGTGCAGATCGTCGGGCGCGATCTTCGCGGGTTCGGCGCGCGGCTGCGGATGCGGGCTCGGCTGAGCCTTGAAAAGTCGGGCTATATCGGCGCGCTGATGGCGCGGCATACCTTGCTGGTGACGATGAATGTCCTCGCGCTCAATTTATCGCTCAACCTGCTCAACGCCGTGCGGTCGGCCAGCGATGCCGGCACTTACGGTCTGCTCAAGCAGGTACTCGGTTGGCTGGCTTTCACTTGCGCGGCCGAGGTCATCGTAATCGCCGCGATCATCCTGGCCTTGTGCAACGCCGTGATCCGCCTCGCAGAGGACAACACATGATCCAATCGCTCCTCATCGCCAATCGTGGCGAAATCGCCTGCCGTGTGATCCGCACCGCGCGCCGCATGGGCATTCGCACCGTCGCGGTATATTCCGACGCCGATGCCAAGGCGCTGCACGTGCGGCAGGCCGACGAGGCGGTGCACATCGGCCCGTCGCCGGCGCGCGAGAGCTATCTGGTGGGTGAGAAGATCATCGCAGCGGCCAAGGCCACCGGCGCCGAGGCGATCCATCCCGGCTATGGCTTCCTGTCGGAGAACGCCGAATTCGCGCAGGCCGTCATCGATGCGGGGCTGGTATGGGTCGGTCCCAAGCCTGCCTCGATCACCGCGATGGGTCTGAAAGACGCGGCCAAGGCGCGGATGATCGCGGCGGGCGTGCCGGTCACGCCCGGCTATCTGGGCGAGGATCAGTCGCCCGAACGGCTGCGCGCGGAAGCCGACGCGATCGGCTATCCGGTGCTGATCAAGGCGGTCGCGGGCGGGGGCGGCAAGGGCATGCGGCGGGTCGAGGCGGGGGCGGACTTCGCAGATGCGCTTGATTCGTGCCGGCGCGAGGCGGCTTCGTCGTTCGGCGATGATCGCGTGCTGATCGAGAAATATGTGCTCAGCCCGCGCCACATCGAGGTGCAGGTGTTCGGCGACAGCCACGGCAACGTGGTCCACTTGTTCGAACGCGATTGCTCGCTCCAGCGCCGCCACCAGAAGGTGATCGAGGAAGCCCCCGCGCCGGGCATGGATGCCGTCACGCGCGAGGCGATCTGCGCGGCGGCGGTGCGCGCGGCGAAGGCGGTCGATTACGAAGGCGCGGGCACGATCGAGTTCATCGCCGACGCCAGCGAGGGCCTGCGCGCCGATCGCATCTGGTTCATGGAAATGAACACGCGGTTGCAGGTGGAACACCCGGTCACCGAGGAGATCACCGGGGTCGACTTGGTCGAATGGCAATTGCGCGTGGCCAGCGGTGAGGTGTTGCCCAAGCGGCAGGACGAATTGTCGATCCACGGCTGGGCGATGGAAGCGCGGTTGTATGCGGAGGACCCGGCGAAGGGATTCTTGCCGAGTGTGGGGCGGTTGGATTTGTTCCGCCTTCCACAGACGTTGCGAATCGAGACGGGAAGTGTCGAAGGCGGGACCGTCAGTCCGTTTTACGATCCGATGATTGCCAAGCTTGTGGTCCATGCCGAGACCCGAAGTGAAGCTGTCCGCGATCTTCAAGGCGCATGTTGTAAGGTCATGATCGAACCGGTGAAGACGAACGCATGGTTCCTTGCGCTGCTGCTAGGCGCTCCCGAATTTCTATCCGGAGTGACAACAACAGGGTTCATCGGTGGTAACACCGATGCTCTTTGCAGACCTCCTCAGCCCGCCGCAGCGATGTTGCAAGCGGCAGCCGACCAAGCAATCTTCCACGATGACTTCGTCAAGGGAAGAGTAGGTGACCCCGAGTTCGACTTGCTCAACGGCACGCTCGGCTTTCGGTTGAATGCTGTCCCGAACCGTTCCGTTCGGCTCGATATCGACGGCCAACCAACGACTGTCGACTATCAACCCGGCGGTGAGCAGGCCTATTGGGATTCCGGCGCAAGCTGGAGTCAGCTTGCCCAGACCACAGTCCTTTTTTCAGATGGCGCGGCTTTTGAAACTCGACCAGCCCGCATCGACGGCTCCGGCCACCACTCTGCCCACGACGGCGACATCCTCTCCCCCATGCCCGGCAAGATCATCGCGGTCGAGGTCGCGGCGGGGCAGGCGGTGACCAAGGGGCAGAAGTTGCTCACGCTCGAAGCGATGAAGATGGAGCACACGCTCACCGCGCCGTTCGATGGCGTGGTTGCGGAATTGAACGCGCATGCCGGCGGGCAGGTGCAGGTCGAGGCGCTGCTGGTGCGGATCGAACCCGCTGAAAAGGATGCAAGCTGATGGCCGGCAAGTATTTCGACGAATGGCAAGTGGGTGAGCGGATCGAGCACGAAATCCGCCGCACCGTCACCGAAACCGACAACCTGATGTTCACGGTGATGACGCACAACGCGCAGCCGCTGCATCTCGATGCCGAGTTCGCCAAGGCGAGCGAATTCGGGCGCATCCTCGTCAACGGCACTTTCACGTTCTCGCTGATGGTCGGCGTTTCGGTCAGCGACACCACGCTCGGCACGCTGGTCGCCAACCTGGGCTACGACAAGCTGGTGATGCCCAGCCCGGTGTTCATCGGCGATACGCTGCGCGCGTCGACCACGATTGCCGAATTGAAGGACAGCAAGTCGCGCCCGCAGGCCGGCATCGTCACCTTCGCGCACGAAATGCACAACCAGCGCGACGAAGTGGTGTGCAAATGCCTGCGCATGGCGCTGGTCAAGCGCCGACCATAATAAGCGCTGATCGAGCGCTAGCCGGGCTGATCGCGGCGCCAGCACCGCGCACAAATGCTGACTCGAATATGTCCTTTCGGAAACCATTCCCGGAAGTCGGATCGAAACGCTTATCGGTCATTTTTGGCACCATCGGCCAAGACATGCCGCGATCCACGGGCCGCCAAGGGCCCTGACAATACCCGGGAAGGGAACGACGATGACGATAATCAAGCCCGGTCTGGTTGCCGCCGCGCTGCTGGTGCTCGCCCCGGCTGCGCAGGCGCAGACCGCGCAAATCGGCAATCCCATGGTGACCGAGCGCGGAGCCGCCGGCAGGCAGGTCATCGAACTTGACATGGCGGCTCTTGCCGATCCGGCTCCGAAGCGCGCATCGAACCGCCTGGCATCGGCGGCCCCCACCGCAGCCGAACCGGTCGCCGCCGTTCGCGCTTCGACGACACGCAAGCGTTACCCGAAAAACGTCGGCCTATACGGTGATGCGCCGCTGATCGCGCTGCTCGGCTGGGCCCACTGAACGCTCAGCGTTCGCCGTAAACAGGCGCACGTTTCTCCATGAACGCCATTCGCGCTTCGGCGGCATCGGCGGTTTGTGCGAGCAGGACCTGCTGGCGATCCTCCAGCGCGAACGCCGCCTCCATCGAGCCGGCATCGATGTTGAGATTGAGCGCGTCCTTGGTCAGCCGCAACCCCATCGGTGAAGTCAGCAGCATCTCGTCGGCCAGCGCCAGCGCCTTGTCGGGCAGGCTCTCGGCGGGCACGATTTCGCTGACCAGCCCGCAGCCCAGCGCCCTTTCCGCCGTCATGAACCGCCCGGTCAGCAAGTACTCGCTCGCCACCGACGATCCCACCAGCCGCGGCAGAAAATAGCTGGCGCCCATGTCGCACCCGCCCAGCCCGATGCGGATATAGGCGGCGTTCATGCGCAAATCGGGCGCGGCATAGCGCACGTCGCTGGCCAGCAGCAGCGAGAAGCCACCCCCGCACGCCGCGCCTTGCGCGCAGGCAATCACCGGTTGCGGGCACCGCCGCATCGCCTGCATCACCCGCGCGATCATCCGCTGGGTGCGCCAGGTGTGGTGCACGGGACTGGCGCGTTCATCGCGCGGCCACCCGCCAAGATCGAGCCCCGCACAAAACGCGCGGCCCTCGGCGCGCAGGATCACCACGCGCACCTCGGGCCGATCGGCCAGTGCGGTAAAATATCCGCCCAGCGCCGCGATCATCGGCTCGTCCATCGCATTGAGCTTTTCGGGCCGATCGAGCGTGACCACCGCCACCGCCCCGCGTTCCTCGATCCTGACCGATTGCTGCGTCATCGCACTCTCCCTTGTTGCCGCGCATTCCGCCGGCGGGCTGTCATGTCATACTCTTGCCGCATTGATGCGGTCCAGAGCGACCGAGCTTGTCAGCAGCGTGTCAGCGTCCGGTTGACAATCGTCTTTCCCCGACGCAGGTCGCGCGGCGAGATGGCAGGGCGGATGGGCGGCGGGTCCACGAAACGAACGGAATCGGGAGCAGGTTTGACGGCACACGCTGCCCCAGAAACCGGACAGCGCTCGCTCGCGGGCACCAAGCGGTTGCTGGTCTCGATCCACGATGTCGGCCCGCGCTCCGAGGGCGCGGTCGATCGCTTGCGCGACTTGCTTTCGCGGCACGTGCCAGAAGACCGCCAAGCGCTGTTGGTCGTGCCCGATCACTGGGCCGAAGCGCCGCTTGTGCCGGGATCGCCGTTCGCCGCGCGGCTGCGGGGCTGGGCTGAAACCGGTGCGGACATTTTCGTCCACGGCTGGTTCCACAAGGACCTTGCCACGCATGACGGGTTTGGCGCGCGGCTCAAGGCCCAGCACATGACCGCGGGCGAGGGCGAATTCCTGGGGCTGGACCATTCCACCGCGCTCGACCGCATGGAGCGGGGGCGCGCGCTGATCGAGGGCATCACCGGCCGCGCGGTCACCGGCTTCATCGCCCCGGCGTGGCTTTATGGTGATGGCGCAAAGCAGGCGCTCGGCGATGCCGGGTTCGCCTTGGCCGAAGATCACTGGAAAGTGTGGCAACCGGCCAGCGGACGCGTGCTGGTGCGCGGGCCGGTGCTGACCTGGGCCAGCCGCAGCCGCGCTCGCATCGCCTCGTCGCTGTTCGCCGCGCGTGCGCTGGCGCCGGTGCTGTCGGCGTCGAAAGTGGCGCGGATCGGCGTGCATCCCGGCGATGTCGGCGTGCCCGCGATCCTGGCGAGCATCGATCGTTCGGTCGGGCGGCTGATGCGCAGCCACGTGCCTTCCCGATACAGAGATCTGGCCGCATGAAGATCCTGACCTTCATCCACTCGTTCCATCCCGGCGGGGTCGAGCGTGTAGCGCTGCGGCTGGTGCGCGATTGGCGCGCACGGGGCATCGATGCGCCGCTGTTCGTCGGCCGGGCCGAGGGCGTCATGCTGGGCGACGTGGGCAAGGATCTGGCGTTCGATACCCCGCGCCAGCCACGCTGGGGCAGCGCGTGGTGGGAAACCTTCTGGATGATCCACACGCTGCCCCGCGCGATCCGGGCGGAGCGGCCCGACGTGCTGTTCTGCGCGGGCAACAGCTATACCGTGGTTGCGTTTTTCACCAAAGTCCGGCTGGGCCGGCGCTGTCCGCCGATCCTGGTGAAGATCAGCAACGAACTGCAATGGCGGCACAAATCGGGTTGGGCGCGGTTCTGGTACCGCATCTGGCTGTGGCTGCAGGCGCGCACCTTCACCGCCGTGGTGGCGATGGAATCAGCGATGGTCCCTGAGATCGTGCGCTACCTCCACGTGCGGCCCGACCAGGTTACCGTGATCCCCGATCCCGCGCTGACCGGCGAACTGCTCGATGCGCTTGGTTCGGCGCCAAGACCGGCTTGGCGGCCAGGGCAGCCGCGTCGCTTCGTCGCGGTGGGCCGGCTGGTGGGGCAGAAGAACCTGCCGTTGATGCTCGATGCTTTCGTGCGCGGGGCCGGGCCGCAGGATACGCTCGACCTGATCGGCGAGGGGGACGAACGCGCCGCGCTTGAAGCGCAAGCCAAGGCGCTCGGGCTGGGTGAGCGGGTGCGTTTTGTCGGCTATCGACCCGAACCGGCGCTCGATCTTGGCCGTTATCACGCGCTGTTGCTGTCATCGGACTTCGAAGGCGTGCCCGCGGTGCTGCTCGAAGCGCTGGCGGTCGGGATCGACATTGTCGCGAGCGATTGCAGTGCCAGCGTGGCTTCGCTGCTCGGGAGCGGCCGCTTTGGCTATCTCGTCCCGGTGCGTGATTGCGATGCGCTGGCGGCGGCCATCGCCGCGCTCGTGCCCGGAACGCAGGACCGCGCCGGCAGCTTCGCCCAGGTCCGCGCCTTCACCACGCAAGCGGCCGGGCCGGCATATGCGCGATTTGCAGCCGGGATCGCCGGAAAACCGGTACTGATGCATGATGTCGATCGCGGCGATGCTGTGGTGGACAGCATTTTGTACGCAACGGGTGCAGCGCCGATCGCGGCTGACCACGAGGCCATTCATGCCTCGGTCATCTGAATTCGGCCTGACACACAAGGTGTGCCAACCGATTGTTTCCCCGAAAGGCCGCCGATGAGCGACGCGCCCGAGAGCCCGGTTCCGCACGCGGTTCCGCAGGCCGCTGTGCACCTGATCGATCCGGCGCCGCTGGTGGCGGATACACGCAACTGGACGCGCTGGGTCGGGCCGGCGTTCTCGGTGATGTTCCTGGCGGTGGTGCTTTACCAGTTGCGGACGATGGACTTCCGCGCGCTGTTCCACCTGATCCCGACCAGTCCGATCTTCTGGACCGCCTTCGCGATCTATTACCTCGCCGGGCCGCTGTCCGAACAAGTGATCTTCGCGCGGTTGTGGAAGCTGCCGTGGAGCGCGTTCCCCGAACTGCTGCGCAAGCAGGTCAGCAACGAAATCCTCGTCAGCTATCTTGGCGAATTGTATTTCTACGCCTGGGCCAAGCGCCACACGAAGATCACCACCGCGCCGTTCGGGGCGATCAAGGACGTGGCGATCCTGTCGGCGATGATGGGCAACGTGTTCACGCTGCTGATGTTGCTGCTGGCCGCGCCGCTGTTCGGCCAGCTCAACCTGCCGATCAGCACGCATACGTTCATCGGTTCGGCGCTGTTCATCACCGGCACCTCGTTCGCGGTGACGTTTTTCCGCAAGCGGCTGTTTTCATTGCCCCGGCGCGAGCTGTTTTATGTGGCTGCACTGCACGTCGTGCGGATCGTGGTGATGATGCTGCTGGCGGCGGTGATGTGGCACCGCATGGTGCCCAGCGTGGAACTGTGGTGGTGGTTGCTGCTCGCCACGCTTAACCAGTTGGTGTCGCGGTTGCCGTTCGTGCCCAACAAGGATGTGGTGTTCGCCGGGCTGGCGGCGTTTCTCGTCGGCCCCGAAAACCAGATCGCCGAAGCGGTAACGCTGCTCGCCAGCCTCAAGCTTGTCACGCACCTTGCCGTCGGCGGCGCGCTCGGGCTGACGGGGCTCATCAACAATCGGAGGGACGATTGATCGCTTTTCTCATGCCGCTCATGCTGGCGGGGTCGTTGACCGAACTGGGCAAGGCCGGGGCGCAATGCAGCGCCAACGAGCAAGGGCCATCGATCAAGATCGAAGTGCTGGGCCTGAAGGATCGGCAGGGGCTGCTCAAGCTCGAGCTGTATCCGAACGACGATCGTGACTTCCTGGGTGACGATGCCCAGATCGTTCGGGCAGGCAAACCGTTCCGGCGGGTCGAGATCGCGGTGCCGCAATCGGGCCCGGTGTGGATATGCATCCGCGCACCCGGCCCGGGGACTTATGCGCTCAGCTTGCTTCACGATCGCGATGCCAACCACAAGTTCGGCTTTTCGGTCGATGGCGCCGGCTTTCCCAACAATCCGAAGCTGGGTTTCAGCAAGCCCAAGGCCGCTTCGGCCGCGGTGCGCGTGGGATCGGGGCCGACCCTGACGCGGGTGGTGATGAACTATCGCCACGGGCTGTTCTCGTTCGGGCCTTTGAAGTAAGGCCTGGGGGCGGAACCCGGAATGGAGCCCGAACTGCCGTGAGACCAGAACTGCCGTGAGAATCATCGACGTCTGCGCGTTCTATGCCCCGCAAGGCGGCGGGGTGAAGACGTACGTCGAACGCAAGCTGCGCGCGGCGCGCGACCAGGGCCACGAAGTCATCATCGTTGCGCCCGGCGATCACGATGCCTTGATCGCCGAGGGAGAGGGCGGCTGCATCCTCAGCGTAGAGGCCCCCAAGTTCCCGCTCGATCGCCGCTACCACTATTTCGATGACGAACCCGCGCTCCACGCGCTGCTCGATCGCTTGCAACCCGATGTGGTCGAAGCCAGCTCGCCCTGGGCCAGCCCCGGTATGGTCGCGCGCTGGCCTGGCGCCAGGCGCAGCGCTACCAGCAACGGCGCGTTCCTGAGCCTTGTCATGCACGCCGATCCGCTATCGGCTTACGCCTATCGCTGGTTCGGCCCGGTCGCCTCGCGCGAACGGATCGACAAGGGTTTCGAATTCTTCTGGCGCCATCTGCGCCGGCTCGACGCCGATTTCGACATGGTGGTCAGCGCCAGCGAGAGCTTGTCGACGCGGCTGATCGCAGGCGGCCTGCGCAAGGTCCGCACGATTCCGATGGGGGTCAGTCCCGGTATCTTCTCGCCCGCCTTGCGCAGCGGACCGCTGCGCCAACGCATGCTCGAACGCTGCGAGCTTGGCCCCGATGCGACATTGCTGGTCGGGCTGGGGCGGCTGGCTTCGGAAAAGCGCTGGCCGATGGTGATCGAGGCGGTTGCCGCAGCGGGCTATGCGCACCCGGTCGGGCTGGTACTGTTCGGCGACGGGCGCGATCGCGCCCGCGTGATCCGCGCCGCCGCCAACAACCCGCACGTGATGCTGGGCGCGCCTGTCACCGATCGAGCCGAACTGGCCACCATCCTCGCTTCGGCCGATGCGCTGGTCCACGGCTGCGAGGCCGAGACGTTCTGCATGGTCGCCGCCGAAGCGCGCGCCAGCGGGGTGCCGCTGATTGTGCCCGACATGGGCGGCGCCAGCGATCAGTACACGCGCGGGCAGGGGCAGACCTATCGCGCCTGCTCGGCCGGCGCGCTGGCCGCTGCGATCGGCCGCTTCATCGACGAAGACCCCGCCGCCCAACGCGCCCGCGCCACCCAAGCCGCGCCCAATGTCATGGAAATGGACGAGCATTTCCGCCGCTTGTTCGGGATGTACGAAGCCGCGATCAACGGCGTGCGCGAAGTCGCGTAATCAGAGTTCGATCTGGGTGCCCAGTTCCACCACGCGGTTGGGCGGAATGCAGAAGTACGCGGTCGGGTCTGCCGCATTGCGGTACAGGAACGAGAACAGCAGCATCATCCACTTGGGCAGGCTGGGCGTCGATGCCCGGCGGATCGCATTGCGGCCCACGAAGAACGATGCGCCGCCGCGCTTGCTGAACACCGGATCGTTGGCCGAAAGGTCCTTGGGCACGTCGACCGCGTCCATATAGCCATAGCGCAGGCTGGCCCGGCTGAAGCGATCGTTGATCGGGGAGACGCACAACCGCTCCTCGGGCGGAACATGCGGGCGCGGTTCGGTCGTCACCGACAGCAGCACGTTGCTGCGATGCAAGGCCTTGTTGTGCTTGAGGTTGTGGAGCAGCGCGCCGGGCGCAACTTCGGGGTTCTGCGTCAGGAACACCGCCACGCCGTCGACCAGCGTGGGCGGGCGGGCCGCCATCGAAGCCGCCAGCGTATCCATCGGCACGCCCTGTTCGCTGTTCTTCTGCAAGGCCACGCGGCGCCCGCGCGTCCAGGTGTACATGACCGTGCCCGCGATCGCCGCCACCAGCAGCGGCACCCAGCCGCCATCGACCACGCGCAGGATGTTGGCGCCGAAGAAGATCAGGTCCACCGTCAGGAACGGGATGAACAGCAGCGCGGTGGCCCACGGGTTCCACTTCCACAGCTTCCACGCCACGATATAGGCCAGGCAGCTTGTCACCACCATCGTGCCCGTCACCGCGATGCCGTAAGCCGCAGCCATCGATTCGCTGGTCTGGAACGCCATCACCAGCAGCACCACGCCCGCGAACACCATCCAGTTGACCACCGGAATGTAGATCTGCCCGATCTGGTCGGCCGAAGTCTGGCGGATCGTGAGGCGCGGCACCAGCCCCAGCGCAACTGCCTGTTGCGTCAGCGAAAACGCGCCGGTGATCACTGCCTGGCTGGCGATCACGGTGGCGATCCCGGCCAGCACCACCAGCGGTGCGCGCATCGCTTCGGGCGCCATCAGGAAGAACCACGGATCGTTGGTGAAAGGCGTGCCGGCGGCCTGGTGCGCGCGCATCGTCGCCAGCGCCAGCGCGCCCTGGCCCAGGTAGTTGAGCGTGAGCGTAGGCCACACGAACGTGACCCAGCCAAGCTGGATCGGCTTGCGCCCGAAATGCCCCATGTCGGCGATCAGTGCTTCGGCACCGGTCACGGTCAGGAACACCGCGCCAAGGATCGCCAGGCTTCCGAAACCGCGATGTTCGAGCAACCAGAATGCCTTGGTCGGGCTCAGCGCCCACACCACTTCGGGCACCTGGATCACGTGCCACAAGCCCAATCCGCCGATGGTCACGAACCACAGGATGCACACCGGCCCGAACAGCCGGGCAACTTTGGCGGTGCCGCGCGCCTGGATCACGAACAGTCCGGCCAGGATCGCCAGCGTGGTGGTCAGGATCACGGTCAGAGTCATGTCATCGGCCACCGCGGGCACGGTTTTGAGCCCCTCGACCGCCGACAGCACTGACAAGGCCGGGGTGATGATCGCATCGCCATAGAACAGCGCCGCGCCGGCCGCGCCCAGCACCACCACGACCACCCATTTGCCGCCGGTTGCGCGGCTGGCGAGCGCCATCAGCGACAGCACGCCGCCTTCGCCGTTGTTGTCCGCCCGCATCAGGAAAAACACGTATTTGAGCGTCACGATCACGATCAGCGACCACAGCGCCAGGCTGAGCACGCCCATCACATCGCCTTCGCTGGCGCCGGTCTTGGTCGCTTGCGCCAGTGCATCGTGGAACGCGTAAAGCGGGCTGGTGCCGATATCGCCATAGACGACGCCCAGCGCGCCGAGCGTCAGCGCAAACAACGCCTTGCGCGAATGCGCTGGCGGTTCGTGGCCCAAGTCCTGACCGTGTTCCTGCATTCGATGCGAACCCCTGAGCCCTTGGTCAAGACCATCGGGCAAGCGCCCTTACGCCGGAGTGACAGACCGGCAAAGCGTAAAAAATGTCGTGCCGGGCATTATCCGCGCGTAAAATCCGGCTATGGAGAAGGGGTGACCGGACGGAGACTGAATCAAGCGCGTTGGCGTTTCTGGGTCGATCGCGGCGGCACCTTCACCGATGTGGTGGCGCGCGATCCGCACGGAACGCTGCATACCGCCAAGCTGCTTTCGCAAGACCCGGGCCGGTATGATGACGCCGCGGTGGAAGCGATGCGCCGGTTGACCGGGGTTGGTGCCCAGGGTCCTGGAGGCCCGCTGCCGCCCGCAGAACTGCGGCTGGGCACCACGGTCGCCACCAATGCGCTGCTCGAACGCACGGGTGAACCGGTCCTGCTGGCGATCACGCGCGGGTTCGAGGATGCGCTGGCGATCGGCACGCAGGACCGGCCCGACATCTTCGCGCGCCGGATTGTCCGCCCCGCGCCGCTTTATGCAAGCGTGATCGCGATCGACGAACGCGTGACTGCCGAGGGCGAAGTGCTGGTCCCGCTCGACGAGGCCAGGGCTCGTGCCGAATTGCAGTCGGCATACGAATCGGGTCTGCGCGCAGTGGCGATCGTGCTGATGCATGGCTGGCGGCACACCGCACACGAAGCCGCGCTGGCTGAAATGGCGCGCGACATCGGCTTCATCCAGGTTTCGGTCAGCCACAAGGTCTCGCCCACCATCCGGCTGATCGCGCGCGGCGATACCAGCGTGGCCGATGCCTACCTTTCGCCCGTGCTGCGCCGCTATGTCGAAGGGCTGGAAGCCCGGCTCGGCGCGTTGTTCGGTCCTGGGGTCGACACGCTTTACATGCAATCGGGCGGCGCGCTGGTGCCTTCGGCCGGGTTCAATGGCAAGGACGCGGTGCTGTCTGGCCCGGCGGGCGGCATCGTCGGCATGGCCGCAACCGCCGCACAAGCCGGGTTCGACGCGGTTATCGGCTTCGACATGGGCGGCACCTCGACCGACGTGTCGTGGTATTCGGGTGCGTTCGAGCGCGACAGCGAGGCGCGCATCGCCGGCGTCCGCATCCGCGCGCCGATGTTGCGCATCCACACTGTGGCGGCAGGCGGCGGATCGCTGTGCCGGGTGGAAGCGGGGTCAAATAGCGGACAACGCTTCCTGGTCGGCCCCGAGAGCGCGGGCGCGGTGCCCGGCCCGGCCTGTTACCGGCGCGGTGGGCCGCTGGCGCTGACCGATTGCAATTTGGCGCTGGGCAAGCTGGTTCCGGCGCATTTCCCGCGCGTGTTCGGGCCGGAGGGCGATCAACCGCTCGACCGCGCGGCGGTGGATCAGCGGTTCGAGGCCGTTACGGCGGCCACCGGACTGACCTGCGAACAGGCCGCCGAAGGCTTCGTCCGCATCGCAGTGGCGCAGATGGCGCACGCGATCCTGGCGATTTCGGTGCGGCGCGGGCATGACGTAAGCCGCGCCGCTCTCGCCTGTTTCGGCGGCGCGGGCGGGCAGCACGCATGCCTGGTGGCCGACGAACTGGGCATCGAGACGGTGCTTGTCCACCCGCTCGCCAGCCTGCTGTCGGCTTATGGCATGGGCCTTGCCCGGCGCGGCGTGCTGCGCGAAGCGACGCTGGCACTGCCGCTGGATCGCGAGAATGAACCGGCAATCCGCGCGGCGGTCGATGCGCTGGCAGCCGAGGCCGAGGCCGACTTGCGCGCGCTGGTGCCCGATTGCGACCCGAACGACGAAAACGGGCCCGAACGCGCGGCCGTTGTCCAAGTCCGCCCCGCCGCCAGCGAGAACGCAATCGAAGTTCCATTCGGCCCAGTCGCCGCGATGGCCTCCCACTTTGCCGAAGGCTGGCAGCGCCGCTTCGGCTTCGCGGCCGAGGGCGCGCTGGTGGCCGAGGCGGTGCGGGTCGAAGTGTCCGCGCCCGCCGACGTGGCCGACGAACACGTTGCCAACCTGCCCGCCGCAACCGCGCCGCCGCTCGAAACGGTGCGCTTCTGGTCGAGCGGTGCATGGCATCCGGCCCCGCTTCATGCGCGCGATGGGCTGGCCGAGGGCGCCACGCTGCCCGGCCCCGCACTGGTGGTGGACGCGGTGTCGACCGTGGTGATCGAACCCGGCTGGACCGCGCGGGTCGATGCCCACGGCAACCTGATCCTCACCCGCACCACACCGCGTGAGGCTTCCGCCTCGGACGACACCGCCTGCGACCCCGTCCGGCTCGAGATCATGAGCGCGCTGTTCATGGCGGTGGCCGAGGAGATGGGTGCCGCGCTCCAGCACAGCGCCGCCTCGGTCAACATCCGCGAGCGGCTCGATTTTTCCTGTGCGGTGTTCGATGCCGCGGGCAACCTGATCGCCAACGCACCGCACATGCCGGTGCACCTGGGCTCGATGGGCGAAAGCGTGCGCTGCGTGATGCGTAACCGTGCCCGCAGCCCGGATGGGCGGCAAAACCAAAACGCCAGCGAACGCGGCATCCGGCCGGGCGATGCCTACGCGCTCAATGCGCCGTTTGCGGGCGGCACGCACTTGCCCGATATCACCGTGGTCATGCCGGTGTTCGACCGGCCCGGCGACGAAGCGCCCGCCTGGTTCGTGGCGGCGCGGGGCCATCATGCCGATGTGGGCGGGATCGCTCCGGGTTCGATGCCGCCCGATAGCCGCAGTTTGGCGGACGAAGGCGTGGTGCTCGACGATGTGTTGCTGGTCGATCGGGGCCATTTCAGAGAAGCTGAAATCGCCGCTTTGCTGAGCGCAGGACCATACCCCGCGCGCAACGTGTCGCAGAACCTGGCCGATTTGCGCGCGCAATTGGCGGCATGCGCCAAGGGCGCGGACGACTTGCGCCGCATCGCCTCCGAACAGGGCAGGGCAGTGGTCGACGCCTACATGGCGCACGTGCAGGACAACGCCGAAGCCGCCGTCCGCGCGCTGATCGGTGGCCTTTCGGACGGTGCGTTCGCGTATGAAATGGACAACGGCGCGGTCGTGCGCGTGGCCGTGCGGGTGGATCGCGCGGCGGGCAGCGCGGTGATCGATTTCGCCGGCACCAGCGATCGTTTGCCCGACAATTTCAACGCCGGCGTGCCGATCGTGCGCGCAGCCGTGCTGTACGTGGTGCGCACGCTTCTGGACGGGGACGTGCCGATGAACGAGGGCTGCCTGCGCCCGCTGACGATCTTGGTGCCCGCTGGTTCGATGCTCGATCCTGGCTCCGATGCGGCGGTGGTCGCGGGCAATGTCGAGACCAGCCAGGTCATCACCGACGCGCTGTTCGGCGCGTTGGGCGCGATGGCCGCCGCGCAAGGAACGATGAACAACTTCACCTTCGGCGACGCGACGCACCAGTACTACGAGACGATCGCGGGCGGATCGGGCGCCGGGCCGGACTTCGATGGCGCGTCGGTGGTCCAGACGCACATGACCAACAGCCGGCTGACCGATCCCGAAGTGCTCGAAGCGCGCTTCCCGGTGCTGTTGGAGGAATTTTCGATCCGGCGCGGTTCGGGCGGAGACGGCGCCCAGCGGGGCGGCGACGGTGCGGTGCGGCGCGTGCGGTTCCGGCAGGCGATGACGGCGGGCATACTCTCAAACCGCCGCAAGGTGCCGCCCTTCGGCCTTGCAGACGGGTTGCCAGGTGCATGCGGGCGCAATGCGGTCGAGCGCGCCGATGGCTCGATCGAGGAACTCTCGGCCACCGCCAGCGTCGAAATGCAACGCGGTGATGTGTTCGTGATCGAAACCCCGGGCGGCGGCGGTTATGGCGCAGCCGCAGGTTCAGCGCAGACCGATGTACCGACAAAGCCGGCGATTGTTGGGAACATTATCTACCCGCGCGGTTGACTTTCGCGGCCGAGCGCCGAAATTGAACCCATGCTGTCCCAAAAAACGCGTTACACGATCCGCGCGTTGCAGCACCTGGCCGATACCTATGGGGACGGTCCGGTGCGGCTCGACGCGATCGCCGATGCGCAGAACATCCCGCGCAAATTCCTCACCGTGATCCTTTCGGAAATGGCGCGCGAAGGCATCGTCGTCTCGCAGCGCGGTCGTGAAGGCGGCTATGAACTCGGCCTGGCGCCGGTCGATATCCGCTATGGCGACATCATCCGGCTGACCCGCGGCAGCCTCGCGCTCGTCCCCTGCGCCAGCCGCAACGCGCACGAAACTTGCGCCAATTGCCTGCCCGAAGTCGAATGCCGGCTGCGCGCGCTGATGCTGCAACTGCGCGATGAAACCGCCGCGATGCTCGACCGGATCACGCTGGCCGATCCGATCGCGCTGGAACCGCCACACGAGGAAGCCGAGGCGGCCTGAGGCTGCGGCAGGCACGAATAATTGAGGAATTCGGTGGCAGTGTGACGCGGAAGGGAGCGTCATGTGCCGCTGCTACTCCTGTTGCCGATCTTGTTGCAGCTCGATCTTTCGGCGCCCGAAGGGCTGCCGCGGCCAACCGTCACGCTGGCCGAAGCACAGCCCGATTCCCCTCCGCAGGATTGGCTGACGACCAGCGAACTGGCAGCGATTTTCAGTAGCAAGAGCGCATTCGCCAATGTCATCCTGACGCTGGCGTTCGGCGCAGACGGTCAGGTGCGGACTTGCTACATCAATATCTGGCGTGCGGCCGATGGCGCGCAACCGAAGGCAAACCTGTGCGATGCGATCGTGCACCGGGCCCGCTTTGCACCCGATGCCGGCGGAACCGGCAATACGAAGATTCGCGTCGTAAGGATCGAATATTTGCTCGAAAAGCGCGACGGCCGGATGGCCGTGAAGACGCTGGACAGCTTGAGCGAGGAGGCGCGCGATTGGTCGAAAACCGGCAAGGGCCTCAGAATTGCGTACATCGATGCAAAGCAAACGCCGCCACAAGACACCTCGGCTTCACCTCCAGCTCCGCCACCGCCGCCACCTTTGCCTTCGCCAACCGCGACGGTGGTCGATCGAAACGAGCCGGTCGCGCTGCCACCGCCGATGCCGGTCCAGCCCAGCCAAGCGCGGTACTTGCGCGCGATCGATCAACGATCCTGGGCAACCGACGCCGATTATCCACCCGAGGCCAAACGCCTGCGACAGCAGGGCATGGTGGGCTTCCAACTGTCGGTCGACGACCAGGGCGTGCCCACGCTGTGCGCGGTGACCCGTTCCAGCGAATTTCCGCTGCTCGACAAGGCGACCTGCGACCTGGCCAAGGAGCGCGCGCGGTTCGAGCCGGCGCACGATCGAGGCGGGCTGGCGGTTGCCGGCGTCTGGAATTCGACCGTTCGATGGCAGTTGCCGGGACATTGAGGCGATGGCGGCGACATTTGCTGGAAGTGCACTGCTGCGCCGGGTGATCTGTGCCGGCGGACAGTCCGACGCGGGTCAGCCTGGCCGAGGCCGAAATGCTGTTCCGGAAGCGGCGCTCAAGGCGGTCCTCGCAGAAACTTGATTCCTAAAGCGACTCGATCCGCACCGGCATCGCGGTAAAGCCGTGCAGGAACGGGCTGGCGAGCCGTGTGGGTTTGGCTTGCGGCACGATGCGGATATTGCGCCGCACGATCTCTGCGATCACCATGGCCAATTGGCTTTCGGCCAGCTTCGCGCCCACACAGCGATGGATGCCGTGGCCGAAGCCGAGGTGCCGCCGGGCGTTGGCACGGCCCACGTCGAAACGCTCGGCATCGGGGAACACCGCCTCGTCGCGGTTGGCGCTGATGTACCACATCACGATCTTCTCGCCGGCCTTGATGGTCTGACCGGCAAGGTCGGTATCGACCAGCGCTGTGCGGCGCATGTGCGTGACCGGGCTTTGCCAGCGGACGATTTCCTGCGCGGCGTTGGCGATCAGCGAGGGATCGGCGCGCAGCCGTTCGAGCTGATCGGGATACGTATCGAACGCCTCGACCAGCGCCGACATCGAATTGCGCGTGGTGTCGTTGCCGCCCACAATCAGCAGCGCGATATTGGCGATGCGTTCCATCGGGCTCATGCTGCCCATCGCCTCGCTGTGAACCATGCGGCTGAGCAGGTCGTCGCTGGCGGGCTTGCCGCGTCGGTCTTCCAGTTCGCGATCGAAGCGCGCGAGCATTTCACCCATCTGCCCGAGGAATTGCGCGCGGTATTCGTCGTTGAGGTTCTCGGCCGAGATACTGCTTGCCCAGTCGGACCAGCGCTTGATGTCGCGCCATTCCTCGAACGGCATGTCGAACAGGATGCACAGCATTCCCAATGTCTGCGGGATCGAAACGCGCTCGACCCAGTCGAATGTTTCGCCGATCGGCAGTCCGTCCAGCAGTTGGGCGGTGCGCGCCTTCACCGCCTTGTCGAGCTTGAGCATCTGGCTCGGCGAGAACGCCGGCGCAATCACCTTGCGTTGCGCGGTGTGGATCGGCTGGTCCTGCGCGATGAAGTTGGGAAAGCCTTCGCCGTTGACGGCTTCGGCGATGGTGATGTTGCCCTTGTCCCAGCGGCTGGAAAACACGTCGTGCCGCAGTTCGACTTCGGCGACCAGATCGTGCGTCACTGCCGACCAGTAGCCGCCGAACGGGCTGTCCTCGCGCCATGACAGCGGCATTTCGGCGCGCAATTGCGCGAACGGTTCGCGCCAGGTGTCCTCGACATAGAGCGCGTCCTGGCTGACATCGACAGGCGTGAGCGGGCGGGTTGCGGTGGTCATGTCCAGGCTTCCTCGAGTTCGCGTGCCGTCAGCGGCTGGCGGTTGCCAGCCGCAGCCGCCCGCTTCGCGCCCTTGACCAGTTCCTTGGCCAGCGCGCGGACGTAGTGATCGAAATCAAGCTGGATCGTGTGGCGCCGCGCCGCATAGTACTGGCCGGTGTAATAGTCCTCATCGGCCCTGATCACGCGCTCCATCTCGGCGGGATCGGGTGGTAGGTATGTTCCGGCCAGGTATGCGCCGACCAGCTTGGACTGCTGTTCGGCAAAGTTGACCAGCGTGGGCAGCGGCTGCGCCAGCCCCATGTAGAACAAGTCCGGCACGCCGGGCTTCATGATCCGCTTGTAGAGCGGCGGCGGGCGGTTGTCGGCATCGGCCTTGAAGGCTGGCTCGTCGAAGAACGGGAAGGCGATGTCGTAGCCGGTGGCCCAGACGATCACGTCGATCTGTTCGCGCGATCCATCGGTGAACACCACGTCACGGCCGTCCAACCGTTCGATCGGCCCCTTCATCGCGATATCGCCCGATCCCGCGCGCACCAGGAATTCGCCCGAGACGGTGCCGTGGCTTTCGAACGGGCCGATCTCGGGCTCGGGCAAGCCGTAATCGCTCATCCGCCCGACCAGCCCCTTGATCATCCGCGCGCCGATCCACTGCTTGACGCCCTTGGGCAGCCAGGCCGGGGCCGGGTTCTTGTCGAGCGGCTGCCCCTTGTAATACTTGGGGAAAATCCACACGCCCCGACGGGTCGAGACGAACAGCTTGCCCGCCATCGGCCGCTGCGAAAGCTCGCTCGCCACGTCCATCGCGCTGTTGCCCATGCCGACGACGAGCACTTGGCTGCCGATGCAGTTCACCGGCTCGAACGGGGTGCGGTAATCGTGACTGTGGATCTGCGCGCCGTCGAAATGCCCCGGATAATCGGGAATCCGCGCCGCCCAGTGGTGCCCGTTGGCGACCACCAGCGCGTCGTAATGCTTCGCCTCGCCACTCGAAAGCGTGACCGTCCACCCGCCGTCCGCCTTGCGCTGCGCCTGTTCGACGCGGGTGTTGAAACGGATGTGCGCGCGCAGGCCGAAGTGATCGACGTAATCGTGGAAATACTGGAGCAGCAGCGAATGGTGCGGGTAATCGGGCCAGTCGGCCGGCACCGGATAGTCCTCGAACGCCAGCCGCCACTTCGAGGTATCGATGTGCAGGCTCTGGTAGCAGGCGCTCATCCCGTTGGGATTGTTGTAGTACCAGGTCCCGCCGATATCGTCCGAGGCTTCGTAAACGTCGAACGGGATGCCGTGATCCTGAAGCCGCTTGGCCGTGGTAAAGCCGCTGCATCCGGCGCCGATGATGCAGACCCTTGGCAAGGCCATCGTTGATGCTCTCCGCTGAATCCGTGGCCGTCCGGCCTTGCGCGGGGAGTATGTTTAATCGCGCGGTTAATGTCCAGCGGGGGTTGGGGGTTGGAGTGGATTCCGCCCAATATCCGCCGTTCGAAAGGCGCGTTTGGAGGAAACAGGCCGAGGTGTGCCGTTTGTCCTTTGATGTGAAGCAGCGACACCGGGCGCGGCGACCTCCCACAATTCCACTGTGAAAACAGGGATCACATTTCTCCAGGACTGTCCCGGAGAGGTAACGGCCTCAAGCAGCGCGGCTAAAGCAATGCCGCTTGAGCTTGAGAGACCAAGCAGTTGCCGCGGGCAGCGTTTTCATTCATCCCCTCTGTCGAACTCCCGGGGGCTACACATCATGCTGAACTGCGACCGACATGCGCCCACCGTGCTGCGGCTCGTGCGCTCAGGCGTGGGCGCGGCTCTGGCGATGCTGTCACTGGCGGCACCGGGCCATGCCGACACACCGGCTCTACCTGCGCAGACTACGTCCTCCGCGGCGGCGCAATGGTGGTCGGACATCAGCACGATCGCAGCGGACAGTAACGAAGGGCGGCTTACGGGGTCGGCTGGCTATCTGCGCGCCGCGGACTATGTAATTTCAAGGTTTAAGGCCGAGAGGCTCAAGCCTGCCGGCGTCGACGGATACCTTCAGCCGGTTGCGTTCGAGCAGCAGGTAGTCGACCAGGCGGCATCGCGTGCTGCTTTGATCGGCAGCGATGGCACAACGACGGCTTTGCAGATCGGCACGGATGCTCTGATCGGTCCGGGCGGTGCGCGGCGTCCGGCACAAGTCAACGCGCCGCTGGTGTTCATCGGCTATGGCCTGCATTTGCCCAAGGCAGGGTATGACGATTTCGCCGGCCTTGACCTCAAGGGCAAAATCGCGGTGGTGATCAGCGGCGGCCCTGCCAATCTGAGCGCTGCGGTCAAATCGAGCGCGCGTTTTGACCGGGCGCGGTTGCTGGGCAAGTTGGGCGCGGTCGGGCTGATCACGCTGACCACACCGCACCAGATCGAGATCCCCTGGTCGCGGCAAAAGCTTCTGATTGGCCAGATTGGAGTCTATCTGGCCGATCCGCAGTTGCGCGATACGCCCGATGGTTTCTTCAACGCAGGGATCGATCCGGACAAGGCGGACATGTTGTTCAAGGGGTCGGGCCACACTTTCGCAGAATTGTGCGCGCTGGCCGATGCATCGCAGAATGTGCCGACGTTTGCGCTGCCCATGCGTCTGACGGCGAGCGTTGCAGCACACCATATCGCGATGACGTCGCCCAATCTGATCGCGAAGCTGGACGGCAGCGACCCGGCGCTGGCCGGGCAATACCTGGTGATTTCGGCGCATCTCGATCATTTGGGCATTGGCGCGCCGATCAACGGACACTCGATTTACAACGGAGCGATGGACGACGCCTCCGGTGTGGCCTCGGTCCTCGATATCGCACACCGCCTGGCGAGCGCGCCGACCCGGCCACGACGGTCGGTGCTGTTCGTGATCGTCACCGCCGAGGAAAAGGGGCTGTTGGGCTCGCACTATTATGCGGTGCATCCAACCGTTCCCAAGGGTTCAATCATCGCCGATTTCAACTTCGACATGCCGCTGCCACTATGGCCGCTGAAAAGCGTCATCGCGATCGGCGAAGGCGAAAGCACGCTCGGTGCGGATGCCCGCGCCGTGGCGGCAAAACAGGGCCTCGCGCTGGCGCCCGACCCGCTGCCCGACCGTAACACTTTCATTCGCACCGACTTGTTCAGTTTTGTGCGCGAGGGCGTGCCGGCGCTGGCATTCAAATTCGGCTTTGCCCGCGACACTCCCGAATTCCAGATCGAACACGACTGGCGCGCCAATCGCTATCACGCGCCCGCCGACGATCTTCAACAATCAGGCATATTCAGGGATGAGGCGGTGAAGCTCGACGACTTCGTAGCTGCCCTCGCCCGGCACGTGGCCGATGACCCTGCGCGACCGACTTGGCTTTCGACAAGCATCTTCAAACAGCCCGCGCCCGCCTCGCGTTGAAAGCAGCGTCGGAACGGGACACCAACCCCCAGTCATTCGGCAGCTTGCGCCCAATTGCAGCCGTTCAATCAGAACCAGCACAACCCAAGAGCCGCTATTCCAACATTGCCCGAACAACCGCGCCTCATGCCTCCACCGCCCCCCAAAAGCTTCACTTGGCGTTCAGGCCCTCGCTGGCTATAGCGCGGCTATGATCGCAAACTTTGTCCGCCGCACGCCCCTTCGGGTTGTCCTCCTCGCCAGCGCCACCGTGGCGCTGGGGCTGACCGGCGGTTGCGCCGGGGTCGGCAAGGGCAAGAAGGACACCGCCTATATCGCGCGCGATGTCGACAGCCTTTACGCCGCCGCCAAGAACCAGCTCGACAAGGACAATCCCAAGGGCGCCGCCGCGCTGTTCGACGAGGTAGAACGCCAGCACCCTTATTCGCCCTGGGCCCGCCGCGCGCAGTTGATGAGCGCGTTCAGCTATTACGTCGCGCGCGATTACGCCAAGTCGATCGAATCGTCGCAGCGCTTCCTGTCGATCCACCCCGGCAACAAGGATGCGCCTTACGCCTATTACCTGGTGGCGCTGTGCTATTACGAGCAGATCAGCGACGTCACCCGTGACCAGAAGGATACCACGCAAACGCGCACCGCGTTGACCGAGGTGATCCGCCGCTATCCATCGACGCCCTATGCGCGCGACGCCAAGCTCAAGCTCGATCTGGTCAACGATCACCTTGCGGGCAAGGAAATGGAAATCGGCCGGTTCTATGAACGCAGCGGCAAGTGGCTGGCGGCGAGCGTCCGCTTCCGCAACGTGGTCGACCAGTACCAGCAGACCACGCACACGCCCGAAGCGCTGTTCCGTCTGGTCGAAGCCTATCTCTCGCTCGGCGTGCCCACCGAAGCCGAAAAGGCCGCTGCCGTGCTCGGCGCCAACTACCCGGGCAGCGAATGGTATGGTCGCGCTTACAAGCTGATGGGCAAGCACGCGCCGGATACCAAGGCTACGTAAGCCTCGCAAAGCCCATCCACGGATCGACTTGGAAAAGCTGCGCTTCACCGCGGCCAAGCGAAAACATCATTGTCTATTCATTCGGTAGAGATAGACTGGCGGCAACAGGAGCCCGCCCGATGTCCCTTCGCCAGACTCTGATCGATTCGCATCAACCCAGCAGCACCTCGCGCGATCCCTCGGCCCAAAAACCGCTCGATGCAGTAGCCGAGGCGCTCGAACGCATGCGCTTTGGCGTGATCCAGTTGACCGTGCACGACGGCCGGCTGGTGCAGCTCGACGTGACCGAGCGCCGCCGCTTCGCCTGAATCACTACCCGACAGACCCCGACTTTTACACCCCAACAGGTGCAGACCGGATCACCGGATGCATCCAATGCCCTTTGACCTGAGGATTTGGATATGCGTTCGTTCGTACTTTGCACGGCTTCGGCCGTTGCTCTTTCTGCGTCCATCATCGCGGCGCCCGCTTTGGCGGCAGATGCACCGCCGCCGCCCGCGCAACAAGCTGAACAGCCCACTTCGGTAGGCACCGGCGCCACCGACAGCGACGGCGATATCGTCGTCACCGCACGGCACCGCAACGAAAGCTCGCAAAGCGTGCCAGTGGCGATCTCGGTCGTGGGCGGCGATCACATCGACAGCACAGGCGCGTTCAACGTCGGGCGTTTGCAGCAATTGACCCCGACGTTGCAGTTCTATTCGTCGAATCCGCGCAACACTTCGGTCAACGTGCGCGGCTTCGGTTCACCGTTGGGCCTTACCAATGACGGCATCGACCAGGGCGTCGGCATCTATGTCGACGATGTCTATTATTCGCGCGTGGCGTCCTCCACCTTCGACTTCCTCGACGTGAAGCAGATCGAGGTTCTGCGCGGGCCGCAGGGTACGCTCTACGGCAAGAACACCACGGCCGGCGCGATCAACATCACCAGTCGCCAGCCCACCTTCACCCCCGAAGCGCGGGCGGAAATCTCTTCGGGCAATTACGCCTACCTCCAGTTCAAGGGCGCGGTTTCGGGCCCGCTCACGGACAACCTCGCCGCGCGGCTGGCGATTTCCGAGACTACGCGCAACGGCACCATCACCAATATCAAGACCGGGCAACTCGACAACAACCTTTCGAACCTGGGCCTGCGTGCGCAATTGCTGTGGAAGCCTTCCAGCGCGCTCGAAGTCACGCTGGCGGGCGATTACAACCACCAGAACGTGGTGTGCTGCGCCACCGTATTCGTTCGCAACGTGGCCACGCAGAAGGCGCTCAACCGCCAATATGCGGCGATTTCAGCGGTGCAGGGCTATGCATTGCCGGCGATCGGGCAGAACCCCGACAACCGCATCAGCGATGTCGATGCGCTGCTGCGCGCGCGCCAGTCGATCGGCGGTGCCTCGTTGCGCGCCAAGCTCGATCTCGGCGCCGGCACGCTGACTTCGATCACCGCGTTCCGCTACTGGGACTGGGACCCGTCGAACGACCGCGACTTCACCGGCTTGCCGATCACCACGGTGAGCCAGAATCCGTCGAAGCAGCGCCAGTTCACGCAGGAACTGCGCTACAACCAGCACAGCGAGAAGCTCGATTTCCAGATCGGCACGTTTTACTATTACCAGAAGATCGATACCGACGGCAGCCAGGTCCAGGGCCCGGCAGCAACCAGGTGGCTGCTTTCGCCAAATGCCGCGCCGACCAATCCCTACAACCTCGATGTGCTGAACGGGCTGACTTCAACCAACACGATCCGCCTGCGCAACACCAGCTTCGCGGTCTATGGCCAGGCAAGCTGGCGCCCGATCGAGAAGCTGACGATCCAGCCCGGCTTCCGCGTCAATTACGACAAGAAGAACGGATCGTACGATGCCGTGGTCACCGATCGCGCGGGCAATGTGCTGACGGCCGGGCAAGTCACCACCGGCACCGCGATCCAGAAAGCGCAATTGGGCGTGCTCCTGCCCGAAAGCTACGCGCCCAGCTTCAGCAAGTGGAACCTGTCGTACGACCTGACGCTGAGCTACGATCTGGCGCGCGATATCCACGCCTACGCGACGTACTCGAAAACCTTCCAGACCGGCGGCATCAACCTCAATGGTGTGCCCGCCGATGCCATTTCCGGGCTGCCGCAACTGCAGTTCGCCACGGTCGCGCCCGAATCGGTCAAGCACTACGAAGTGGGCCTGAAAACCCAGTTCCTCGACCGCACGATCACTTTCAACTTCGCCGCGTTCCGCACCGACATTTCCAACTACCAGGCGGTGTTCAGCGCCAACAATGCCGCCTCGCTCAGCACCTTGCGCGGCTTCGTTGCCAACGTGCCCGAGGTGCGCTCGCAAGGCATCGAGACCGATTTCTCGGTCCGCCCGAGCGAGCGCTTCAATGCTTACGTCAACTTCGCCTATACCGACGCGACCTATCGCAAGTTCACCAACGCCCCGCCGCCGCTCGAATTGACCGGCGGATCGGCCTTCAGCGGCACCAACTGCACCGTGCCGACCGCGCTCCCCGCCAACACCAGCCCGGTCAGTTGCGACATCTCGGGCCAGCGCCTTCCCGGCGTATCGAAGTACGCGCTGAGCTTCGGCGGCGAGGCCAACCTGCCGATCGCCATCGGCCAGACAGCCGGCCAGATCTACTTCGGCGCCGACGGCAACACGCGCACGAAGTTCTCGTCGAACGCCACGCCTTCGCCCTCGACCGACATCGCCGGCTACACCCTCGCCAACTTCCGGCTCGGCTGGCGCTCAGACCCCGAAGCCAGGGGGATCAAGATCGACGTCTATGGTTGGGTGCGCAACGCCTTCAACAAGGGCTACCTCGAACAGCTCCAGATCGCGCCGAACTCGGTCGGTCTGGTGGTCGGCAACCTCGGCGATCCGCGCACCTTCGGCGGCACGGTGAAGTTCCAGTTCTAGTTCACGGCGGACTGGAACGTCAGCGCGTAAGTCGATCCTGCGGCCACCGTGATCGGGCTGACGGTTAGCGTCGGAGCGCTGTAGCTGAGCCCCGAGACGGCTGACGTTGCGCTAGTGCAATCGACGCCCGATCGTGCGCTGCCACTGACGTAAGTGGCCTGCGCGGGGATCGAGTCCGAGATCGAAACGCTGGTCGCGTCCTGCGCCCACCCGTTGCTCAGGGTTACGCAGTACTGGAACGTGGCACCGGGGATATACTTGGGATTGCTGGTCGAATTGACCGGATCGGACACCGGCTTCGACGTTTTCGAAACGCTGATCGCGCTGGTGCTGATCGTGACATACCCGCTGGTCGCCGTGCCATGTGGAGCGATCGCCGCGGTCGTGTCGCCGGGTGAGCCGGCAGCGCCCGCGCTGCTGATCGCCGAGTACTTAATCGCGGACGCCGTGCTGGTGCAGGTGTGCCCGGCGTTCCCTCCGGTTGCGGTGCTGGAATCGGGCTGCGAAGTGCCGGCCGATCCCGGGACATAGCCGCCACCGCCGCCGCCGCCGCCGCCGCCGTCGCCCGAATAATCCGCCGGTGACGATCCCGTGTTGCTGGAGCCACATGACGATGTCACGCTCAGGATCGTCCGTGGCGTGGCATTTCCGCCGGTTCCTCCACCCGCGCCGCCGCCGCCGCCGCCGCCGCCAGCTTGGATCAGTGTGGTCCCGTTCAGCGCCAGCGAGGTGCTTCCACCCCCACCACCACCGCCGCCGCTTGCACCGAACACGTTGCAGTTGATGTTGCCGCCTGCGCCGCCTCCGCTCGTCCCCGAACCGGCAGCACCACCACCCGAACAATTTGCCAGTCCGAAATTCGACGATCCGGCGAGAAAGCCGATCCCGCCACCCGCGCCGATCGTGCCCGACAACACTTGCCCGGGCGTGACCGCGATCTCGGCGATCACCAGTATGCCGTTGCCGCCGTCTCCGCCAACGGTGAGGAAAGGCCCGGTGAACCCACCCGATCCGCCGCCGCCACCGCCTCCGCCCGAAACCCGCACTTCGATCATCGTAACACCCGCCGGCACGGTCAGCGACCACGATCCGGGGCTGGTAAACGATTGTGCGCGCGCGGGGCCGGGCCCCAAGCTTGCCACGGCAAGCGCTGCCGCCAGCAGTGCAAGGACTTTCATGCCTGATTGCTTGCCGGTCATGGGCAAGCGTTACCAGCCGATGGTCAAGCCATGCTTGAGCCACCATCAGGGATTACGCGTATCCGGCCACGATCCGCGCGGCGCGCTCCCGCGCCGTCGCACGTAGAGTTCCTCAGAGCCCGCTGCATCGAACTTCACGGCAATTTGTCATGGTTTGCCAATGCCCTATCCCCCCACCATTGCATCGCGCACGATGCCCGGCCTGTTGCGAGCCCAGCTCGTCATCGCCGGCATCGTGCTGCTGGCCGCCGTCTTGGCGCCCCCGCGCGAGGGCGAAATGGTGGTCGTGCCGATCGTGCCACTGCCGCTTGGCCTCACCATCGACTGGATCACCGCGCACCACGGCCGCATCGTCGGCCGGCTCAACCAGGGCCCGATGGTCATGGTGTTCGGCCGCCGCGCCGACTTGCTC
>NZ_JANXWG010000094.1 GCF_025351285.1 Novosphingobium sp. | reverse complement strand
TGGAACATCGCGCGACATGAGTCTCACGCATATAACGGTTCGCGGCGCGCGCGAGCATAACCTCAAGGGGTTTGATGTCAGCCTGCCGCGCGATCAGTTGATCGTGATCACCGGGCTGTCGGGCAGCGGCAAATCCAGCCTGGCGTTCGATACGATCTATGCCGAAGGGCAGCGGCGTTACGTGGAATCGCTGAGCGCCTACGCGCGCCAGTTCCTCGAAATGATGCAGAAGCCCGATGTCGAGCATATCGACGGGCTTTCCCCCGCGATCTCGATCGAGCAGAAAACCACCAGCCGCAACCCGCGCTCGACCGTGGCCACCGTCACCGAGATCTACGACTACATGCGCCTGCTGTGGGCGCGCGTGGGGGTGCCGTACTCGCCCGCAACCGGGTTGCCGATCGAGGCGCAAAGCGTCAGCCAGATGGTCGACCGCGTGATGACGCTGCCCGAGGGCACGCGCGCCTATCTGCTCGCCCCGGTGGTGCGCGGGCGCAAGGGCGAATACCGCAAGGAACTGGCCGAATGGCAGCGCGCCGGCTACACCCGCGTGCGCATCGACGGCGCCTTCCACGAAATCGACGAAGCCCCCGCGCTCGACAAGAAGTACAAGCACGACATCGAAGTGGTGGTCGATCGCATCGCGGTGAAAGCCAGAACTTCCGAACGAGAAGGCATCGAAACGCGCCTGGCCGACAGCTTCGAACAGGCGCTGCGGCTGGCCGAAGGGCTGGCCTACGTGGACCTGGCCGATACCACGGTGGCCGAACTCCAATCCCAACCTCCGTTCGTGTCGAGCGAAGTCGAGACACCTGCGCGCGGCATCTCGACTACGCTCGATGCGAACGGAGGTGGCGAGAAGATCGGCGCAATGAAAAACGCCGGCCTCCCCGCCAACCGCATCGTGTTCAGCGAGAAATTCGCCTGCCCCGTCAGCGGCTTCACGCTCGAAGCGATCGAACCCCGCCTGTTCAGCTTCAACGCCCCGCAAGGCGCGTGCCCGGCTTGCGACGGGCTGGGTGAAAAGCTGCTGTTCGATCCGCAACTGGTCGTGCCCAACGAAGGCCTCACGCTCAAGCAGGGCGCGATCGTGCCCTGGGCCAAGTCCAATCCGCCCAGCCCGTACTACATGCAGGTGCTCGCCAGCCTGGCCACCGAATACGGCTTCAACCTCACCACCAAGTGGGAGGATTTGCCCGGCGAAGTCCGCCTGATCGTGCTCCACGGCACCGGCGGCAAGGCCATCCCGCTCACCTTCGTCGATGGCCGCAAAAGCTACACCGTCAAGAAGGCGTTCGAAGGCGTCATCGGCAACCTCAACCGCCGCCTGCTGCAAACCGAGAGTGCCTGGATGCGCGAGGAACTGGGCAAATACCAGACCGCGCAACCCTGCGAGACCTGCGGCGGCGCGCGGCTCAAGCCCGAGGCGCTTTCGGTGAAGATCGCGGGCGAGGATATCTCGATGTCCGCCCGCCGCCCGGTGGCCGAAGCGCTGGCGTGGTTTTCCACGCTCGATCAAAAGCTTACCGCGCAGCAAAGCCAGATCGCCAAGGCCATCCTGAAAGAGATCAACGAGCGGCTCGGCTTCCTCAACAACGTCGGGCTCGATTACCTCAACCTCGATCGCACCTCGGGCACGCTCTCGGGCGGCGAAAGCCAGCGCATCCGGCTTGCCAGCCAGATCGGCTCGGGCCTGTCGGGCGTGCTCTACGTGCTCGACGAACCCAGCATCGGCCTCCACCAGCGCGACAACGACCGGTTGCTCGAAACGCTCAAACGCCTGCGCGATCTCGGCAACACCGTGATCGTGGTCGAGCATGACGAGGACGCGATCCGCCACGCCGATCACATCGTCGATCTCGGCCCCGGCGCCGGCGTCCACGGTGGCGAGATCGTCGCACAGGGCAGCTTGCAGGACATCCTCGACAGCCCCGCCAGCCTCACCGGCCAGTACCTGACCGGCGCACGCCGGATCGAGGTGCCCAAGCAACGCCGCAAGGGCAACGGCCACAAGATCGTGGTCACCAACGCCCGCGCCAACAACCTCCAGAACGTGACCGCCAGGTTCCCGCTCGGCATGTTCGTCTGCGTGACGGGGCTATCGGGCAGCGGCAAGTCCACGCTCACACTCGACACGCTTTACGCCGGCGCCGCGCGCACGCTCAACGGCGCGCGGGTGATCGCCGGCGCGCACGACAAGATCACCGGGCTCGAACTGTGCGACAAGGTGATCGAGATCGACCAGAGCCCGATCGGCCGCACCCCGCGCAGCAACCCCGCCACTTACACCGGCGCCTTCACCCAGATCCGCGACTGGTTCGCCGGCCTGCCCGAATCTGCCGCGCGCGGGTACAAGCCCGGACGGTTCAGCTTCAACGTCAAGGGCGGCCGCTGCGAAAAGTGCCAGGGCGACGGGCTGATCAAGATCGAAATGCACTTCCTGCCCGACGTTTACGTGACGTGCGAGGAATGCGACGGCAAACGCTACAACCGTGAAACGCTCGAGGTGAAGTTCAAGGGCCACAGCATCGCCGACGTGCTCGACATGACGGTCGAGGATGCCGAGGAATTCTTCAAGGCCGTCCCCCCCATCCGCGACAAGATGGCGATGCTGAACGAAGTCGGCCTTGGCTACGTCAAGGTCGGCCAGCAGGCCACCACGCTCTCGGGCGGCGAGGCGCAGCGCGTGAAACTGTCCAAGGAACTGAGCCGCCGCGCCACCGGCAACACGCTGTATATCCTCGACGAACCCACCACCGGCCTGCACTTCGAAGACGTCCGCAAACTGCTCGAAGTCCTCCACCGCCTTGTCGACCAGGGCAACAGCGTCGTTGTGATCGAACACAATCTGGACGTGATCAAGACCGCCGACTGGATTCTGGACCTGGGTCCCGAAGGCGGCACCCGCGGCGGTTATCTGGTGGCCGAAGGCACCCCCGAGCAGGTGGCCAAGAACCCGGCGAGCGTGACCGGGCATTACCTTAAGCCGCTGCTGAAAAAGTAGCGCATCCTAAATCCTCCCCGAGCTTGCTCGGGGAGGGGGACCGCCCGAAGGGTGGTGGAGGGGGAGTGCGCCCAAGCGCCCCGCCGCCGCACAAGCGCAACCAAGACCCCCCTCCCGCCTGCGGGAGGGGCTAGGGGTGGGAAGGCACCAAAGCGCAACGTCTACTCAACCCGAATTTCGAAGAAGGAAAGATTGATGCGGGGGTCGACCACCCAACAGCCCGCGAAGGTCTGCGGGGCACGGCCACGTTTGATTTCTGCGAAGCTGCCTCAGGTTGGGGCAGGTTTTCGCGGATGAAAGTGCGACTGATCAGGCTAACATTTCCCGAAAAAAGATATTTGACACGTAGTGCGAAATATATGTTGCAGTGATAAGTTGGAAAAGCCAATAAAGCCACATTACGGAGGCGACTATGGCTGGCTTGAGAGTGTTTGTGTCATCTACCTGCGTCGATTTAAGTGCGCAGCGTGCCCAGGTTAGAACGTTACTTGAGCAAATGGGGTATGAGCCCATTATGAGCGAACACTCAGATGTGCTGTTTGATCACCGATTGCATACGCATACCAGTTGCGGCAAAGAAGTCAACAATGCAGACATGATCATTCTACTGATTGGGTCTAGATTCGGAGGGGCAGCCGTTCCCGATGCTTTGTCTAGCATAGATTTCGATGAAATTGCAAAAGAATCTTCAAAGATTGATTTAATTACCGAAAAAAAGAAGCTCTCGATTACTCAAGTTGAGGTTATGAGGGCTGTTGAGCTGAACATACCACTATTTGCTTTTGTCGATTCGAAGGTCTATTCTGACCATCATTTATATCAATCTAACAAGGATAAGTCGTTCGTTGAAGAAATATTCTATCCCTCAATTCAAAAGCCGCAAACGGCTAAGTACGTCTTCGAATTTATTAACTTCATCACGCATAGAACTCTAAATAACGCAATTATAGAATACACCAATTTTGATGATATTTCCAGTCATTTAATCAAGCAATGGTCCATGACATTTCAGAGGCTTCTTAGAGATGAGCGGGAAAAGGCTGTGGAAGGCCGCAGGGCGGATATATTGATTGAGCAGATCCAAGATCTAAAGGCGGCCGTGATCCAGTCAATTAGCGTCGGTTCGGGGCGCGATATTGCAAGAAGCGTTTTGAAATATCGCCGATTGATAGATTTCCTATTGGGCATGAGGATGTTCAAGCCACAGCTAGACCTAATTCAGTTTACCGGTGCATTCGATGATTTACTTGAAGAATTTGGAGTGACTGACTTTTTTGCAGATAATTCTAGCGCCGCCTTTAGCAGTCGGATGATTTTGATCCGAGAAGATGATACATATGTGAGAGCCAGAATGCCACTTCGCCGTTTTGCAACATTACCGGTCGAATGGCAGAATTTCTCTAATCTTGATGAAGAAATAAAAGCCGCCGTCGTTCACGGAATCGAAGATAGTGAGGGTATGGCGTATCCAGTGTTGACCCATGTCGAAGAACCATACATCCATGGTGGCATTGAGCAAGTTGTACTTGATAACCTTGCTGAAGAGGTAACTTCGGAAATCGCACCCCCGTATTGGAATGAACAGAGAGTCAGGCAGTTAACGGTATTGTGGGAGACCGGACGGAATGCCGCTGAAATTGCCGAGATTATGGGCGGTGTTAGTCGTAACGCAGTGATTGGTAAGGCGCACCGGCTTGGTTTAAGGCCACGCCCCGCTCCGACAAGTTGACCCGGTTTGACTTGGCGACGATTCTTCCCTGTCCTACACCCCATCCCCTGCGCTACGCACCCCGTTTTCCTTTTGTTCTCCGCAAAGGAAACGGATCATGGACCAGCCCGACCAGCCGCAGCCGCTCCCTCACGCCACCAGCCCGTTCGGGCGGGGGTGGATACCGATGGAGCGCGATATCGGGATTCCGGGGGAGCGGGTCGCCAGGAACCAGCGGTGGTTTGAGGGTGAGGGGGATGGGGTCGGAGACGGGGCGCTCGACGCGGGGGCGGATTGTCGGCGGTTGGGGGCTTGGGTTGGGGCTTTGGGGGACGATGGGGTTGCTTGTGGGGCTGCCCACCCCCGGCCCCTCCCGCAGGCGGGAGGGGGGCAGGACGGCGCTCCGCTTTTGGGACCGTCCGATGCGTCACCTTCCTACAGACACTGGACGCCCGAGCGGCAGGTGCGGTTTCTGGCGTTCCTGGCAGAGAACGGGCGGGTGCGGCATGCTTGTGCTCGGGTGGGGATGTCGTTCCAGTCGGCTTATGTGCTGCGGCGGCGCCATGCGGCGTTTGCGCAGGGGTGGGATGCGGCCATGGTGCTGGCGCGCGACCATGCCGAACGCGTGCTGGCCGATCGCGCGATCGATGGCGTGGTCGAAACGGTGTGGTACCGCGGCGAGGCGGTCGGCCACCGGCG
>NZ_JANXWG010000034.1 GCF_025351285.1 Novosphingobium sp. | reverse complement strand
TCTACATGGCACCTTATGTCGGTTTGACCGGGGGAACGGTAACCACGACAATCCAGATCGGTTACACGATTGCCGACATTCTCGCCAAGGCCGGGCTCGGTGTGCTGATTTTCCTCATCGCCGCGCGCAAGTCCGAAGTCGAAGCGGGCGCACACGGCGGGACGGAGCCGAAAGGCCTGACTGCCTGATCCGATGCCTGTGCTGGCCCATACCCTGGCCGCAGCGAAGCTCCGCGTTCCCACCGGGCGCGGAGCATTCGTGCATCCATTGTTCTGGCTGGCGGCGGTCGCGCTCGCGGTCGGGCTGATGCTGCGCGCGCCGCTGTCGCAGCCGGCGGCAATCGCCACGGCAACGATCGTGATGATCGGTGGCGGGTTGCCGCATGGGGCCTACGACATGGCGCTGCTGCGTCGTGCGGCTTCGCTCGATCGGTCTGCCATGGCGCTGGCGGTGAGCAGCTATGCGGCGATCGTCGCGCTCATGGCGCTCCTGTGGATCGCGGCGCCGCTGCTGACGCTCGTCCTGTTCCTGGCGGTGTCGGCATTCCATTTCGGCGAGGACTGGGCGATGCTCGATGTGGCGCTGCTGCGGTTTGCTGCAGGAGCGGCGGTGATCGCGGCGGCCGCGATCGGGCATCCGACGGGCGTGGCCGCGTTGTTCGTGGCCATGAGCGACGCGCGGGCCGCGATTGTCGCGAAAGTGGTCATTGCGGCGGCGCCGGTGGCGTTGCTGGTCACGTCGGTGGGCGTGGCAACCGCCTGGCGCAACGGCAATCGCCAGTGGGCTGCTGCAATGGTGGTCTGTCTCGCCATGCTTGTGGCGCTGCCGCCGGTTGCAGGGTTCACGCTGTTTTTCGTGTTCCTGCACGCGCCGCGGCACCTGGCGCAATCGCGAGCCTCGCTGCGTGACATGTCCCAAACACGCTGGCTGGCGACCGGAACACTGTTTTCGGCGGCCACGCTGATCGGCTGGTGGGCGCAGCAAAGAGTGGTGCCAGGGCAAATCGGCGGGAGCTGGGCAGCGCAGGCGTTCCAGTTGCTGGCATCGGTGGCCGTGCCGCACCTTGCGCTGTCGCGCTGGCTGGAAAAACGGCTAGAGCGACCGCATTCATCCAGATCAGAATGCTCGTTTGCAAAGGCCAGTGCATGACCCGTCGTAGCGCCATCGTGATCGGATCGGGCATCGGCGGCATCGCTTGCGCGATCCGGTTGCAGAGCCTGGGGTTCGACACCACGATCGTCGAGCAGCTCGACCAGCCCGGCGGGCGCGCTTACGTGCGGCGCGAACAGGGCTTTACCTTCGACATGGGGCCAACGGTGCTGACCGTGCCGCACTTCATCGAGGAGCTGTTCGCGCTCGAACGCGATGTGGCGATGCTGGCGGCGCCCGATTTCCCGCCCGATGTGCTATCCGACAACCCCGTCGGGAGCGATGGCAAGACCGGCGGGCCGAACACGCGGCGCTATGTCGATATCGTGCCGATCCTGCCGTTCTATCGCATCTATTTCGATGACGGCACATTCTTCGATTACAACGCCGACCAGGCGCATGTGCGCGCGCAGATCGCGCGGCTCGCGCCCGAGGATGTGGAGGGGTACGAACGCTTCCACGAAGCCGCGCGCGCGATCTTCGAGCGCGGGTTTCTGGAACTGGGCTATACCTATTTCGGCAGCCTGGGTTCGATGTTCGGGGTCTTGCCCGATCTGCTCAAGCTGGGAGCGATCCAGCCGCTGTTTTCGCTCGTTTCGAAGTACTTCAAAAGCGACAAGATGCGGCAGGTGTTCAGCTTCGAGCCGCTGCTGGTGGGCGGTAACCCGCTCAAAGTGCCGGCGATCTACGCGATGATCCATTTCGTCGAGAAGACCTGGGGCATCCACTACGCGATGGGCGGCACCGGCGCGCTGGTGGCGGCGCTGGTGCGCAAGTTCGAGGAACTGGGCGGGACATTGCGGTTGAACGCCGCGGTGGCGAAGATCGACGTCGAAAAGCGCGGGCGCAGCCACGTGGCCGCAGGCGTGACGCTGGCGTCAGGCGAGCTCCTTGCGGCCGATCTGGTGGTCTCGAACGCCGATTACGCCACCACCTATTTGCGCCTCGTCGACAAGGTGCACCGCAAGATCAATCGCGATGCGGTGGTCAAGTTTCGCAAGCAGAGCATGTCGCTGATGGTGATCTATTTCGGCTATGCCAAGCGCGATGGCGATCCCGATCTGCGGCACCACAACATCATCCTCGGGCCGCGTTACGAGGAATTGCTCACCGACATCTTCGAACGCAAGATCCTGGCCGAAGACTTCTCGCAATACCTGCACATCCCCACGCTCACCGATCCGAGCATGGCGCCGGAGGGCCATCACGCGGCCTATACGTTGATCCCGGTGCCCAACACGCTGGGCCAGACCGACTGGGGCGTGACCGGCGAACAGTTTGCCGACAAGGTAATCGGCTTCCTCGATGATCGCGGCTATATCCCCGGGTTGCGCGAACGGATGGTCTATCGCAGCTTCGTGACGCCCGAATATTTCGAGCAGGTGCTGGGCTCGTATGCCGGCAACGGCTTCGGCGTGGAGCCACGGCTGACGCAGACCGCGTTCTTCCGGCCACACAACCGCAGCGAGGACGTGACCGGGCTGTATCTGGTCGGCCAAGGCACGCAGCCCGGCGGGGGCACGCCCTCGGTGATGATGTCCGCCAAGATGACCGCGCGCGAAATTGCTCGCGATTTCAAGGTCGATCAGCGGATTGTCGAGGGCCTGCCGGCGTAACGCTGGCCAACTTCGAAAAAATGTCCGCTTAGCGCTTGGTGGCCCGCCACGCCTTGACCGCATCCATCGTCCTGCCAACATGGCCGGCGGGGCTGAGCGCACTGTAAGCCAGCAGCACGCGGCCGCCGGGCGCGATCACGTACGATGTGCGGTTCGACACGCCCATCAGCGGCAGCGTGACCTTGTACGCCGAAATCAACTTTCCGCTGGCCGAGGCGACGGCGAACTTGTTGCGGCATTCGGACACCGAAAACTTGTTGAGCTTGTCGATTGGATCGGCCGAAACGCCCACTACGGTGGCGCCCAGCGCGTTGAACGTCGCGGTGGCTTCGGCGAAGTCATGCGCTTCGATCGTGCAGCCGCTGGTGAAGGCGGCGGGGAAGAAATAGAGCACGACCGGGCCCTTGCGCAGCGCATCGGCCAGGTGGAACGTGAAGGGCTTGCCCGCGAGCGAGGCCTGTGTGGTGAAATCGGGAGCCTGCGCGCCGAGTTTCAGTGCAGCCAGCGACGGGCTGGCGGTGACGAGCGCAGCCAAGGCCAGCAGATGCTTGATTCGGATCATGACTCGGTTCCTGTCGGTCGTGATGGCGGGGATGCCAGATTTCAATTCAATCGGTTGATCGCCAGCCGGGTCAGGTCACGCAGGATCGAGGCTTCCTGCCCGAACCCTGCGAGCGCCTCTTCGCATTCGCGCGCCAGCCGGGCCACTTCGGTGCGGGTCTTGTCGAGCCCCATCACGCTCAGCGTGGTTTTGCGGCCCTTGCCCTGGTCCTTGCCGACCGCTTTGCCGACGATGATCTCGTCCCCGATCCGGTCGAGCACATCGTCGCGGATCTGGAACGCACGCCCCAGCGCCCGCGCGAATCGCGTCAACTCCGCGGACTGTTCGGGGGTACAATGGCCCAGCATCGCGCCTGCTTCGACGCAGTAGCTGATCAGCGCGCCCGTCTTGAGCGTTTCGCACATCGCCACCTCATCGACCGACGCGTCGGGCGGCGGGTACAAATCCATCATCTGCCCGCCGGCGAGGCCATCCTGCCCCATCGCGCGCGCCAACGTCAGCACCAGCTTGATGCGCACGCCGGCGTCAGGATGCGTGGCTTCGTGGCCGAGCAGTTCGAACGCCAGCGCCAGCAGCGAATCGCCGGCCAGCACCGCGGTCGCTTCGTCGAAGGCCTTGTGCACGGTGGGCTTGCCGCGCCGAAAATCGTCGTTGTCCATGCACGGCAGGTCATCGTGGATCAGCGACTGCGCGTGCACGCATTCGATCGCCGCACCGACCCGCAGCGCATGGTCGTAAGCTCCGCCGACGAGGTCAGCCACCGCAACGGTCAGCAGAGCGCGGAACCGCTTGCCCCCTGGGACCACCGCATAGCGCATCGCCTGGGCCAACCGCATCGGGCTGCCGGTGCCGACCGGAATCGCCTCGAACATCAGCCGATCGAGATCGTTGGTCAGCCGCTGGGTGTGAAGTCGCAGTTTCTCGATCTGTGGCAGCGACGGAGTGGAGGACTGCATATTTCCCCGTGAGGTATCGAGAGCGACCTGCGTATGTCCTTCTATAAACCACAGCAAAAGCCGGATTGCCAGAGCGCAGGCACCACCGGCACCAAGGGGCGTTTGCTTGTTGGCGCGCTGCGCGATAATCGGCGGCAGTAATGAGTGAAGTCGCAATCTTTCTGGCAACCGTCGCGGGCATGGAACTTTTTGCCTATGTCATGCACCGCTGGGTGATGCACGGGCCGGGCTGGTTTCTTCACGCCAGCCACCACCGCGCGCGGAGCGGCTGGTTCGAGCTGAACGACCTTTACGCGGTGATCTTCGCAGTCCCATCGATCGTGCTGATCGACCTTGGCGTCGCCTACGGCTGGGGCAGCGGGGTGACCGCAGTCGGCGCCGGGATCGCAGGCTATGGCGCGATCTATTTCGGCTTTCACGACTGGATCGTCCACCGCCGGCTGCCGCACCGGATCGTGCCGCGCTCGGCCTATTTCAAGCGCATCGTCCAGGCGCACCGCATCCACCATGTGGTGGAAAGCAAGCACGGCACGGTCAGCTTCGGCTTTCTTTACGCACCGCCGGTCGACCTGTTGAAACAGCAGTTGCGCGAGAGCCAGGACGGCGAACTGCGCGCACCCGTCCTAGACCGGCGCCGTCCATAGCCCGTGGCGCGATGCCGCTGGTGACGGTCGGGCCGATCGCGCGGCAGCCACCGCCAGCAGCGCCAGTTTCTGCGAGCCGATGATGCGCACGCGGGTATCCCACGCCGCCGGGCCCTTGCGGATGACCCGCTCACCGATCTCGCCATAGATCGCCTCGGCCGCCAGCACAGCCAGCCGCGAACGCAGCGGCAACCGTGCCGCACCCACCCGCGCCGATGCGCGATAAGCACGCGCCAGATGCACCAGCCGCCCCGCGACGCCGGCCAGCGATTCGCGGTTCGCCGCAAGTCCGAGCGTTTCGGGACCGAGGTTCGCTTCGTCCAACCACTCCGCCGGCAGATAAACCCGGCCGGTTGCTGCATCGGGCACGATATCGCGCGCGATATTGGCAAGCTGGAATGCAATGCCCAGATCGCAGGCGCGGTCCAGCGTGTCGGTATCGGCCGGATCGACGCCCATCACCACCGCCATCATCCGACCGACCGAGCCTGCAACATGATAGCAATAGCGCAACAAATCATCGGTCGATTGCGGACTCCAGCCTTGCGCATCCAACGCAAAGCCTTCGAGCAGATCGTCGATCCACTGGCGCGGAATATCGACTTCGCGCGACAACTGCCGCAGCGCGGCGAACGGCAACGGCACCGTCGCTTCTTCGTCCAATGCCGTTCGGGTCAATTCGACCAGCCGCGCTTGCTGCACCAGCGGATTGCCTGCCACCGGTTCGGACGCACGCCCGGCATGGCCCGCTTCCTGGCCGTCGGTGAGATCGTCGGCCGCGCGACACCAGCAATAAAGCAGCCACGCCCGCTCACGCGCTTCGCGCCCGAACAGCCGGCTCGCCACCGCGAAGCTGTGCGACCCTTGCGTGATGCTGGCATGGGCCTGCTTCACCAGCGCGGCCCGCGCGATGCCTTCAGCCATCATCGCAGACCCGTCGCCGAATAGCGCAGCGAGCGCAATGCCGCGCCGATCGGCACCGGTGGCTTGCCGGTGAGAATGCGCGCCTTGTCGAACATCGTCAGATCACCACTGTAAAACCGCGCGATCAGCGGTTCGGACAAGCGATAAAACCGCTCGAAAATGCGATAGCGTTCGTGCGGTGCCGCAGCGTGGAAAATCATGCTGTTGAGCAGGCGATAGTAGGCCGATTGCTGCCAGTGCGAGATGAATTGCTGCCGGCTCCACGCCGCCAGCGCGGGCGCCGAAAAGTCATCGCATTGCGCCAGTTCCAGCGCGGTGCGCAGTGCCAGCGCGAACGAATAGCCGGTGGTGGCCTGGAAGAACCCGCCCTTGATTCCCAGCCGCGCCACCGGATCGTCCGCCGGCCAGAACACATCGGGATCACCGCCGATGCAGATCGGCAGCACGCCGGTTTCGCGCCGGATTTCGGGCGCGTCGATACCTTGGGCCAGCGCCGCGGCGCGCACCCGGGTCGAAACCTGCTCGACATCGAGCACCGGCTTGTCGCTGTAATAGGTGTCCTCCACCAGCACGCGATCGGCGGCCAGCGGCAGGGTATAGACGAACCGATAGCCATCGATTTGCGGTACGCTGGCATCCATGATCGTGACGCATTCCGGGTCCAGCACTTTCGCCGCGAATTCGATCCCGACGAATTTCTGCCAGCCCAGTTCCAGCCCGGGCATGGGTCCATCCGGCCCACGCGCATCGATCACCGCGCAGGCGCTGATTGCATCGCCGCTGTCCAGCACCACACGCTGGGGCTCGATCCGTGCCACCATGCAATCGCAGCGCCATTGATCGCGCGGCAGGCGTTCGCGCACCAGTGCATCGAGCCGGGGCGAAGCGACCGCGTTGTACCGATGTTCGATCATTCGCTCATGCCCTGGGAAGGCGACCTGATAACGTGGCCAGACCCTTGGCTCCAACGCGCGCACCCATTCCTCCCCGCCGGGCGGGATGTCGCTATCGAAGAACGACCAGGTATGGTTGCCGCCGAACACGCTGCCCGCTTCGAGCAGCAGCAGCGGACGATCGGGCTGCCGCCGCGACAGCACCAGCGCGGCGAGCGATCCGGCCAGCCCGCCTCCGACGATGATCAGCGGATCTTGATTTACGGACTCTTGCATTGCCATGGTCTTAGTGCTGCCGGGCTGCTAATCCAAGCCATGCCTCTTGGTGCAGTTTCATTTCCGTGGCCGGCCGTGCTGGGCAGCGCGCTAGCCATGTCGGCGATCGTCGCAGTGCGCTATCTGTTGAGCAGCGGCGCTTTTGCCTGGGCGAGCGAGCGCCGGATGCCGGGGCTTCATGCACGGCTGGGCGGCCAGGTTCGCCGCGAGATCGCATGGTCGCTGGCCAGCGCCGCTGTGTATGGCATCCCGGCTGGCATCGTTGCCTGGGGCTGGCGCGCACGCGGATGGACGCGGCTTTACGAGAATGTCCACGAATGGCCGCTGTGGTGGCTGCCGCTGTCGTTCGTGCTGTGCCTGCTGCTGCACGATACGTGGTTCTACTGGACGCACCGCCTGCTCCACCGCCCCGCATGGTTCCGCGCGGCGCATGCGGTTCATCATGCCAGCCGTCCGCCGACCGCGTGGGCAGCGATGAGCTTTCACCCGTGGGAAGCGCTGAGCGGCGCGTTGATCATCCCGGCGCTGACGCTGCTGTTGCCGATCCACGTGGGCGTGCTGATCGCGTTGCTGTCGGTGATGACGGTGATGGGCGTGACCAATCACATGGGGTGGGAACTGTTCCCGCGCGCCTTCGTCAATGGTGCGTCCGGCCGCTGGATCATCACCGCGACGCACCACCAGCTTCACCACGACAAGTACAATTGCAATTACGGGCTCTATTTCCGGCTGTGGGATCGCATGATGGGCACCGATGCCGGGTTGGGCAAGTTTCCTGAGCCGAAATAGGTTCAGGCGAACGGCTTGTTCAGCCGCACGATCGCCGAATTGAGCCAGGCCGCAAAGCTGACCCACGCGAGGTAAGGCACGATCAGCAGGCTCGCCTGATGCGAGATCGGCCACAAGCCCGCCACCAGCGCCACCAGCGAGCCCCACAGGAACACCACCTCGATCAGCGCCCAATCGGGCCGGCGAGCGCGGAAAAACAGCGGGCTCCACAGCGCATGAAACACCGCGTTGGTGGCGAACAGGATGATCACGCTCGTCCGCGCCGCCGGATCGGATGCGGCGTTCCAGGCGATCACCGCCGACCACGCGGCAAGGCCCAGGATCACCGTCCAGGCCGGACCGAACAGCCAGTTGGGTGGCTGCAACCGCGGCTTGCGCAGATTGGCATACCACGGCCCGATCGGCGTCATCAGCCCACCGAAGCCGCCGAGGGCCACCGCGACACCCACGGCTACTATAATCGGTACCGACATCTTGCTAAGCCCATCTTGCGGAGTGTCCAGCGCGTGTTACACACCCGCCATGCGTGTGTCCTTCCCATTTTCCGCAATCGTCGGCCAGGACGAGATGAAACGCGCGCTGCTGATCGCCGCGGTCGATGCGCGGATCGGCGGGGTGATGGTGTTCGGCGATCGCGGCACCGGCAAATCGACCGCGGTGCGCGCGCTGGCGGCGTTGCTGCCGCCGATCCCTGTTTCGCAAGGCGGCTATCAGGACGGCAGCCCGCCGCAAGGCAAACCCGGCGCGACGATGCCCGTGCCGTTCGTGGATCTGCCGCTGGGCGCAACCGAGGATCGCGTGGTCGGCGCGCTAGATCTCGAACGCGCACTCAGCGCCGGGGTCAAGGCGTTCGAGCCCGGGCTGCTGGCACGCGCACATGGCGGTTTCCTGTACATCGACGAGGTCAACCTGCTCGAGGACCATATCGTCGATCTACTGCTCGACGTGGCCGCATCGGGCGAAAACGTGGTCGAGCGCGAGGGGTTGAGCGTGCGGCATCCGGCCAAGTTCGTGCTGGTCGGCAGCGGCAATCCCGAGGAGGGCGAACTGCGCCCGCAATTGCTCGACCGCTTCGGGCTGTCGGTCGAAGTGCGCACGCCGCAGGACCTGAAGCAGCGCGTCGAGATCCTCAAGCGCTGCGACGCGTTCGAGCGCACGCCCGAGAGCTTTGCCGAAACCTGGCGCAAGGCCGAACGCAAGACGCTGAAGCAGATCGCGCGCGGCCGCGCGGCGCTGGCGGACGTGGTGGTGCCCGATGACGTGCTGGTGCTGGCTTCGCGGCTGTGCATCGCGATGGGCGCCGACGGGTTGCGCGGCGAGCTTACGCTGATGCGATCGGGGCGTGCGCTGGCCGCGCTCGATGGCGCGGACGTGGTCACGGCCAGGCATATCCGCACCGTCGCGCCGATGGCCCTGCGCCACCGCTTGCGCCGCAACGTGCTCGATGAAACCGGCTCGACCGTGCGGATCGAGCGCGCGCTGGAGGAACTCGCGGAGGAACTGGTGTCTTGAGCGCGCCCGGCGCCGGTATACCAGATCCCTTTAGCGATGCCCTGATTGCAGCCCGGCTGTGCGCGGCCGATCCGGGGCTGGGCGGTCTGATCCTGCGCGGCGGCTGGGATTTGCGCGATGCCGTGATCAGCGAACTGCGCGAACATTTGCCGCCGGGCGCGCCGGTTCGCCGCATCCCATCGCACATCGATGACGAGAGGCTGCTCGGCGGGATCGACCTGACCGCTACGCTGTCGCGCGGCGAGGCGGTTTCGCGGATCGGCCTGCTTGCCGAGGCCGATGGCGGGTTGGTGATCGTGCCGATGGCCGAACGGCTATCCGATGCTGTCGCCGGCCGGATTGCGGCGGTGATGGACACCGGCGAACTGGTGGTCGAACGCGATGGAATGGCGTTGCGCGGGGCTGCGCGGTTCGTGATCGTGGCGCTCGATGATGGGGTCGAACCCGACGAGCGGCCAGCGGCGGGGCTGGTCGAGCGGATGGCATTTTCGATCGACTTATCGCAGTTGCCGCACGGCTATCGCGATTCCGCCGCGTTGGACGACGCCGATACGCCACAAGGTGACCCGCTGCCGTTGCACGATGTGCTGACCGCGCTCGCAGCCACCGCCGCCGCGCTCGGCATCGACTCGGCGCGTGCACCATTGTTCGCACTTCGGGCCGCGCGGGGCCGGGCGAAACTTGCCGGGCGCGAGGCTATCACAAGCGAGGACGTCGCGTTCGCCGCCCGGCTGGTGCTGGCGCCGCGCGCAACGCGCGTGCCGGCCACGGCGGCGGACGAGCCCGAACACGATACGCCGCCCCCTCCCCCCGATACCGAAAACCAGGACGGCGACGAAGAAAACGGGGGTGTGCCCGACCCGGTGCAGGACATCGTTCTCGCCGCAGCGATGGCGGCGATCCCGCGCGATGTGCTGGCGCGGATTGCCGAAGGCGGTGGCCGACGTGCGCGCACTGCCGATGCGCGCGGCGCCGGCGAGCGGCGCAAATCGGGGGCGCGTGGCCGGCCCAAGGGCACCGTGGCAGGCGTACCGGGTGGCGGCCGGCGGCTGAGCCTGATCGACACGCTACGCGCTGCCGCGCCGTGGCAGAAGTTGCGTAACGCCGATGGCCGCATCGCCATCCGGCGCGACGATCTTCGCGTCCGCCGGTTCGAAACCCGCGCCGAAGTCGTGACGATTTTCGCGGTCGATGCCTCGGGATCATCGGCGCTGGCGCGGCTGGCCGAGGCGAAAGGCGCGGTCGAACTTCTGCTTGCCGAAGCCTACGTGAAGCGCGCGTCGGTCGCGCTGGTGGCGTTCCGCGGCATCGCTGCCGAACTGCTGCTGCCGCCCACGCGCTCGCTCGCTCGCGCGCGGAAGATGCTCGCACAATTGCCCGGTGGTGGAGGAACGCCGCTCGCCGCCGGCCTCAACGCCGCGCGCGACCTGGCCGAAGCGGCGCGCGCACGTGGCCGCACGCCGTTCCTGGTGATCCTCACCGACGGTCGAGCCAACATCGCCGCCGATGGCCGTGCCGTGCGTATCAACGCCGAGGCCGATGCAATCGCCGCTGCAAAGGCCATCGCCGCGGCCGGTATCGGCGCTGCCTTCGTGGATATCTCGGCACGCCCCCGGCCCGAAGGTGCAGCGCTCGCCGCCGCCATGCGCGCACGCTACCTGCCACTGCCGCGCGCCGATTCAGCCGCCATGCACACCGCGATCCGGCAGGCGCAGCAGGCGTGACAAATGCTCCTAGCTGGACGGTGGAGGGCCGCACTTGGCCCAACCGGGCGAGCAGCCGCTTCGTCGATGTCGGGCGGCAGCGCTGGCATGTACAGGTCATGGGGCCAGAGGGTGCGCCCGTAGTGCTCCTGCTCCACGGCACCGGGGCCGCGACACACAGTTGGCGCGATCTGGCGCCCCTGCTTGCCGCGCAGTTCAGGGTGGTTGCGCTCGATTTGCCAGGGCACGGATTTACCAGCGGCCGCCCCGCCAACGGACTGGCCATGCCGGCAATGGCGCGTGAGGTGAGCGACCTGATGGTGGCGTTCGCACTCGAACCTGCCCTCATCGTCGGCCATTCCGCCGGGGCCGCGATCGCGATCCGCATGGTGATCGACGGTCATGCAAAACCTGCTGCGATCGTCGGGCTATCGGCCGCGCTGCTGCCCTTCCCCGGGCTTGCCGCCAAACTGTTTCCAACGCTGGCGCGGCTGCTGTTCGTCAACCCGCTGGCGCCGCATCTGTTCGCGCGACTCGGCCGCATTCGGGGCGAGACCGGGCGGTTCCTGGCGCGCAGCACGGGTTCACGGATCGATGCGGCAGGCATCGACTGCTACCAGAAGCTGTTCGCAACATCCGGCCATTGCTCGGGCGCGATCACGATGATGGCCGATTGGGACTTGCCCGCACTCAAGCGCGAACTGCCGCGCTTGTCCGTCCCGCTGCTGATGATCCACGGCGAGGCCGACGCCGCGATTCCGCTATCGAACGCGCGCGAGGCTGCCGCGATGGTTGCCAACGCACGGCTGATCGCGCTGCCCGGTCTCGGCCATCTTGCGCACGAGGAGAAATCGGGCGACATTGCTGCGCTCATCACGGAATTTGCTGCGGAGGTTTCCCGATGAATTCGTCGTACTTCAGCTTGTTCGACATGGCGATCTGCGGCGTGCCCGCGCTCGGCTTTGCGGTGTGGCAGCTCATCTCGGTCAACCGCGAGATTGCCAAGGATAAGGCCGCGAAGGATGCCGCGCCATCACCAGAAGGCGCGCGGCATCCGGTAGGGGAGCATCGACTGGACGATCGGTGAGCGGAAACGCGCGAGCGACAGGCTTTCGTGCACCGCCTCGACATCCTCGCCGAACAGCCGCGTCGCCAGCTTCGATCGCGCATAGAACGGCGCATCGATCCAGGTCTTGATTACGCGCGGGGTCGATCCCTCGTCGGCCCGCGTCGCGCGTTTGACCAGCCAGCCGGTGCGCGGCAGCCTAGCTTTTGCGGGCTGCACCACATCGTGCCAACGCCCCTGCCGATCGAGCTTGACCGCGAGGTCGAACGGCGTGCCATCGCGGCGGCGCCCTTCATACAGCACCGCCACATCGTTCTTCATATGCGCGCGCGACCAGTGCCAATCGTCAAATCCATCCTCCAATGGCTCATCGCCGAAGTTCGAATCGAAATAGCCCGATCCCGACCAGCGTACGCCCGGATGCGACATCTCCACTTCGACATGCGCGCGCGGTGCCACCGGGTGCCAGCGATGCCGCCGCGCCGGATCGAGCGCAAACGCGGTCGTGCCGATCATCTCGGGCCGCACCCGCACCGTGCCGCGCACTTTGTAAGGCAGCGGCGCCGAGATTTCGGCGATGTCGATCACCAGCGTATCGCCATCCCAGCTCAAGCCGCTCGGCCCGACGCTGAAATGATCGGCCGAACGATCGACCCGTGCAGCGCCGCGCTCGGTCATCGCCCAGGCACTCCCACGCGGGCCGTTGAGCGAGACGTTGATCGCGCAGTGATTTTCGGGCCTCTGCCGACCGCTAAGCTTGTAATACGGCGAGAAAACGCTGCCGATAAAGGCGATGATCGTCAGCCCGTACTGGCCGCCATCTGGTCCTTTGGCGTCGCTGGTCGCGTCGATGTACCACCAGGCATAGCCACTGGGCGCGACCGCGACATCGAAGCGCGGTCCTGCAGCAGGCAATCGGCGGCTAGTCGGCCGGAAAGCGCGGCCATCGGGACGCCCGCGCCCGGGTGTGTGCTCCCGCCCGCGCAATAGAGCCCAGGGATCCGCGTCCGGCTGCCTTGCCGGCGGAAGGAGGCCGCCCACCCGTGCGAGGCCGGTCCATAAAGGGCTCCACCCGTCGACGGACACAGGCTCTCGAACCCGGCCGGCGTGGTCAGCACCGTCGAAGGCGCCAGATCGAGCAAAAGCCCCGCTTGCGAAACCCTGTCCAGCATCTGCCGTGTGCATGTCTCGATCTCCGCTGAAGTGAAGCCGCGCCCGTCGCCGATCGGCGGCGCGTTGACGATGATCTGGACCCGCTCGCTGTCGGGCTGGCCGGCCGCTTGATGGGCGGCATCGCGGTCTTGCGCGCAGAGGTACACGCTGGGCGAATCCGCCAGCCGACCCTTGGCCAGCGCAGTGAACTCCGCCGCGTAGTCTTGGGAAAAGAACACGTTGTGGCGCTGCAGCGGAAAGCCCGTTGTCTTCGCGCGCCCCGTCCACACCATCGCGCCCAGCGAACGCCGGCGTTGCGGAATCCGGGAGGTGGCGCGCTGGACCGCGCTGCCGAAACGCCCGGCGCCGATCGCCGCGGGATCGGCGTTGCAGATGACCGAGGTCGCGCCGATCCGCTCGCCATTTTGCAGGACAACACCGCTCGTGCGCCCGCGTTCGACCAAGACCTCGCGCACCGCCGCACCATAACGGAAGGTCACGCCCAGCGATCGCCCGAGGTCCTCCAGCGCGATCGCCAGCCGGTGCATGCCACCTTCGATCAGCCACACGCCGCTGGCTTCGACATGCGCGATCAGCATCAGCGTGGCCGGACAATCGAACGGCGATGAACCGCAATATGTCGCATAGCGGCCGAACAACTGCTGCAACCGTGGGTCCGGGAAATAGCCGCCCAGTGCGCGCCACAGCGAGGTATAGGGTCGCAGCGTACAGTAATCGGCAAAACCGCGCAGCCCCATGCGCCAGCCCAGCGTGATCGGATCAGTATTGGTCCGCCGCAGGAACGGCCGGTCGAGCGCGTTGAAGATGCGCGCAGCTTCGGCACGGAATGCCCGATAGCCATGCGCGGCGGAGGCGCCGGCAAAATCACCGATCGCGGCCTCGCTGGCGGCGGGATCGGCGAACAGGTCGAGCCGGTCCTGCCCCCAGGCGTGCCGCGCCAGGATCGTTGCGGACCGCATCTGGAGGTGATCGTCGAGATCGGCGCCACAGGCCGCAAAGATGTCCGCAAATACGTCGCGCATCGTAAACACGGTCGGCCCGCCATCGATGGCATCGCCGTCGACCAGAATCGAGCGCAGCTTTCCACCCGGGCCCGCCGCCGCCTCGATCAACGTGACGTCGCAACCGCGCGCAGCGAGCAGGGCGGCGCTGACCAGCCCGCCCACTCCTGCTCCGATCACGACCACGCGCTCGCCGGACATTCAGTTCCCACTCCCATGGCGACCCGCCATTGACGCAGGGCTATCATGTGTCCACACCATTTGACACATGGTTTCGTCCAGCACGATCAATTTCGGGTGGCGCGGTCGCTGGATCGCCTGGCGCAACCGCGTGCTGGCCTCGCCCCGATTCCAAAACTTCGCGACACGATTTCCACTGACCCGTCCGGTGGCGCGACGGCGTGCGCGGGCCCTGTTCGATCTCGTTGCGGGGTTTACCTATTCGCAAATCCTAGCCGCGTGTGTCGAACTACGTCTGTTCGAGCTGCTCGCCGAAGGCCCGCTCGACACCGCTGCGATTGCCGCTCGAATCGATCTTCCACCCGATGGCGCGCAACGTTTGCTGCGCGCTGCGGCCGCGCTCGGGCTGGTGCAGCCGCTGGGCGAGGCATGGGCGCTGGGCAGCGACGGCGCGGCGTTGCTGGGCAACCGCGGCATCGCTGAAATGGTCGCGCACCACCACTTGCTATACGCGGACCTGGCCGATCCGGTGGCGCTGTTGCGGCGCGGTGGCGGTGGCGGTGCGTTGTCGGCGCTGTGGGCCTATGCCGAGTCGCCTGGCAGCGGCGAGAGCGCGGACGTTGCGGCTTATTCGGCGTTGATGGCCGCATCGCAGCCGATGGTCGCTGCCCAAGCCATTGATGCTTATCCGTTTCATCGCCATCGGCGGCTGCTCGACGTGGGCGGCGGCGAAGGTGCGTTCCTGTCCGCAGTCGGCGCACGTGCGCCTGCGCTCGAACTTTCGCTGTTCGATCTTCCCGCCGTTTGCACCCGGGCGCAGGCCCGATTCGCAGAGGCCGGGCTATCGACGAGAACAACAACATTCGGCGGCAATTTCCTAACCGATTCGCTGCCGCCAGGGCATGACATCGTCTCGTTGATCCGCGTTCTCCACGATCATGACGACGCACCGGCGCTGACCTTGCTGCGCAACATTCATTCGGCCCTACCCCCCGGCGGAACCTTGGTCATTGCCGAGCCGATGGCGCAGACGCCCGGCGCCGAACCGGCGGGCGACGCCTATTTCGGGTTCTATCTCCTGGCGATGGGCTCTGGCCGCCCGCGCAGTCCCGACGAGATCAGGGAGAGGCTACGATTGGCTGGGTTCACCCACTCGCGCGTGATCGCAACCGCCATGCCGCTGACTGCACGGATCATCGTTGCAAAGCGGTGACATGAACTGTCCAATCTGATTGACAAATAAATCTGTCCAGCCCAGACTACACTCATAAACGGGGTTCGATCCGAACTTCATGTCGCGGGGGATGCGCATGAACGCGCTAGCGGTTATCATGGAAGCGCCGGAAAGGCTGGCTCTGCGGCCGCTCGCGCTCACCGCGATGGACACCGCCGACGTCCGCGTCGAAATCGAATGGAGCGGCATTTCCTCGGGCACCGAGAAGCTGTTGTGGACCGGCCGGATGCCGAATTTTCCCGGCATGGGCTATCCGCTGGTGCCGGGCTACGAATCGGTTGGCCGCGTGGTCGATGCCGGCATCAATGCCCGGTCGCGGATCGGTGAATGGGTGTTCGTTCCGGGCGCCAATTGCTACCGCGATGCACGCGGGTTGTTCGGTGGAACCGCGAGGACGGTCATCCTGCCGGCTGCGCGCGCCGTGCCGATCAGCGATTCGCTTGGCCGCGAAGGTATCCTGGTCGCGCTTGCGGCGACTGCGCACCATGCCATTGCCGGCGGTGCGGCTCCCGATCTTATCGTCGGGCACGGCATTCTCGGTCGGTTGCTCGCCCGTATTACAGTCGCATTGGGCGCTCCGGTGCCTGCGGTGTGGGAAACCAACGCCGCTCGCCGCGATGGCGCGGGCTATGCCGCGATCGACCCTGAGACCGACGAACGCCGGGATTACCGCACGATCTGCGATGCCAGCGGCGCGACAGACATTCTCGACACGCTGATCCCGCGCATCGGCAAGGGCGGCGAGATCGTGCTGGCCGGATTCTACGACCGGCTGTCGTTCGCCTTTCCGCCCGCGTTCATGCGCGAAGCCAAGCTGCGCATCGCCGCCGAATTTACGCCGACCGACACCGCCGCGGTCCTGGCGCTGGTCGCCAGCGGCGCGCTTCGGCTCGACGGACTGATCAGCCACGTTCGCCCGGCAACGGAAGCGGCGGAAGCCTATCCGCAAGCATTTACCGACCCCGATTGCCTCAAGATGGTCCTGGACTGGAACGCGATATGAGTATGCTCGATCCAGGCCCGTTGCGGCACGAAGCAAGCGAAGAACCCGATCCGGTTCACACCGGCCCGGTGACCAAGGAAACGCAGATCATCGCGATCTACGGCAAGGGCGGTAGCGGCAAGTCGTTCGCGCTCGCCAACCTCAGCTACATGATGGCGCAGCAGGGCAAGCGCGTGCTGCTGATCGGCTGCGACCCCAAGTCCGATACCACCAGCCTGCTGTTCGGCGGCAAATCGACTCCCACGATCATCGAAACATCGTCGAAAAAGAAGCTGGCGGGCGAGGAAATCGGCATCGAGGACGTTTGCTTCCAGCGCGACGGTGTGTTCGCGATGGAACTGGGCGGGCCCGAAGTGGGCCGTGGTTGTGGCGGGCGCGGGATCATCCACGGCTTCGAGACACTCGAAAAGCTGGGCTTCCACGAATGGGGCTTCGATTACGTCCTGCTCGATTTCCTGGGCGACGTGGTCTGCGGCGGCTTCGGCCTGCCGATCGCACGCGACATGTGCCAGAAGGTGATCGTGGTCGCGTCGAACGACCTGCAATCGCTCTACGTCGCCAACAACGTCTGCAAGGCGGTCGAATACTTCCGCAAGATGGGCGGCAATGTCGGCGTGGCCGGCATGATCCTTAACAAGGATGACGGCACCGGCGAAGCGAACGCCTTCGCCGAAGCCGTCGGCATCCCGGTGCTGTGCGCGATCCCCGCCAACGAGGATATCCGCAAGAAAAGCGCCAATTATCAGATCATCGGCAAGCCCGGTGGGCAATGGGCATCGCTGTTCGAGGAACTGGCGCTCAACGTCGCCAGCGCGCCGCCGCTGCGCCCAACCCCGCTCGACCAGGACGGTTTGCTCGGGCTGTTCAGCGCCGACGTGACCGGTGCCGATTACTCGCTCAAGCCCGCGACGCAGGCCGACATGCGCGGCGCGGCTTACGTGACCAAGCCAAGCCTCGAAGTCGTGTACGACACCGTCTGATGGGGGACGCAACCACCCTTCCCCGCGCACGCGACCGCCTCGATCTCGCGGCGGCACCGGTGGAAGGTGGCTGCGCTTCGAAGGACACGATGCGCACTGCGGCCGTCGCGGCTGGCAAGTCCAAAGTGCTCGATCGCTACGCCGCCGATTACCCGCAGGGTCCGCACGATCAGCCGCAATCGATGTGCCCGGCGTTCGGTTCCTTGCGCGTCGGCTTGCGGATGCGCCGCACCGCCAGTGTGCTGTCGGGTTCGGCCTGTTGCGTATACGGGCTGACCTTCACCTCGCACTTCTACGGCGCCAAGCGCAGCGTCGGCTACGTGCCGTTCAGCTCCGAAACGCTGGTGACGGGCAAACTGTTCGAAGACATCAAGGAAGCCGTCGAAGGCCTGGCCGATCCGGCGCTTTACGATACGATCATCGTCACCAACTTGTGCGTGCCCACCGCCTCGGGCGTGCCGCTGCAACTGTTGCCCAACCAGATCAACGGCGTCCGCGTAATCGGCATCGACGTGCCCGGCTTCGGCGTGCCGACTCATGCCGAAGCCAAGGATGTGCTCGCCGGCGCGATGCTGTCCTATGCGCGCAAGGAGGCCGAAGCCGGCCCCGTCGCCGCGCCGAAAGAGCGCCCCGACCGCCCGACCGTGACATTGCTGGGCGAGATGTTCCCCGCCGATCCTCCGGGCATCGGCCTGATGCTGGCGCCGCTTGGCCTTGCTGCTGGACCGGTCGTACCCACGCGTGAATGGCGCGAGCTTTATTCGGCGCTCGATTGCGCTGTCGTCGGCGCGATCCACCCGTTCTACACCGCCAGCGTGCGTGAATTCCAGGCAGCGGGGCGTACCGTGGTCGGATCGGCGCCGGTCGGTCGCGACGGCACTGCGGCCTGGCTCGACGCGATCGGGCAGGCTTGCGGAGTCGCGCAGGACAAGATCGACGCCTCGAAGAACAAGTTCCTGCCCGCAATCGCCGCCGCGCTCGCCGCCAAACCGATCAAGGGCCGCATCACGGTTTCGGGCTACGAAGGCTCCGAACTGCTGGTGGCGCGGCTGCTGATCGAAAGCGGCGCCGATGTGCCCTATGTCGGCACCGCCTGCCCGCGGACGGTGTGGTCCGATCCCGACCGCGAATGGCTGGAGGCGCACGGCGCGCGGGTGCAGTTTCGCGCCAGCCTTGAGCAGGACATCGCCGCGTTCGAGGAATTCGGCCCAGATCTTGCAATCGGCACGACACCGGTGGTGCAGTACGCCAAGCAGAAGTCCACCCCTTCACTTTATTTCACCAACCTGATCTCGGCGCGGCCGCTGATGGGTCCGGCGGGCGCGGGCAGCCTGGCAATGGTGGTGAACGCCGCGCTTGCCAACCAGCATCGCTTCGACCGGATGACCGCCTTTTTCGAGGGCGTCGGATCAGGCCCGACCGCCGGTGTCTGGGAAAATACCCCGGTCGATCGCCCCGAATTCAAGGCGAAGTACGCCGCCAAGCGCATCGCGGCCGGCAAGGCCGAGGAGCACATCGGCACATGACGCTGATCCTCGATCATGATCGGGCCGGTGGCTACTGGGGCGCGGTTTACGCGTTTACCGCTATCAAGGGCCTGCAAGTCATCATCGATGGCCCGGTGGGCTGCGAGAATCTACCCGTCACCTCGGTGCTGCACTACACCGATGGCCTGCCGCCGCACGAATTGCCGATCGTGGTTACTGGCCTGGGTGAACAGGAACTCGGCCGCGACGGCACCGAGGGCGCGATGAAGCGCGCCTGGGCCACGCTCGATCCCGATCTGCCCTCGGTGGTGGTGACCGGATCGATCGCCGAGATGATCGGCGGCGGCGTCACGCCCGAAGGCACCAATATCCAGCGCTTCCTGCCGCGGACGATCGACGAGGACCAGTGGCAGTCGGGTGACCGCGCGCTGACCTGGCTGTGGACCCAGTTCGGCCCGAAGAAGGTGCCTGCCGCAAAACCGCCCAAGGATGGCGAGAAGCCACGCGTCAACCTGATCGGCCCGATGTACGGCACGTTCAACATGCCGTCGGATCTGGCTGAAATCCGCCGGCTGGTCGAAGGCATTGGCGCCCAGATCAACATGGTCTTCCCGCTCGGCAGCCACCTCGCCGATGTGCGCAAGCTGGCCGACGCGCATGTCAACGTGTGCATGTATCGCGAATTCGGCCGCGGCTTGTGCGAAGTGCTCGAGCGGCCATACCTTCAGGCGCCGATCGGCCTTGAATCGACCACGCTGTTCCTGCGCAAGCTGGGCGAGTTGACCGGGCTCGATCCCGAACCGTTCATCACCCGCGAAAAGCACACCACGATTAAGCCGCTGTGGGACTTGTGGCGTTCGGTCACACAGGATTTCTTCGGCACCGCCAGCTTCGGCATCGTCGCCACCGACACTTATGCCCGCGGCATCCGCAAGTTCCTCGAAGACGACATGGGCTTGCCCTGCAACTTCGCGGTGTCGCGGTGTGCGGGCACCAAATCGGACAACCAGTCGGTCAAGGACATGATCGCGACCAATCCGCCGCTGGTGCTGTTCGGTAGTTTCAACGAACGGATGTATCTGGCCGATGCGCCGGCCGGCTATGGTCCTCGCAGCGTCTACATTCCCGCCAGCTTCCCAGGCGCGGTGATCCGGAGGCATACCGGCACGCCGTTCATGGGCTATTCGGGCGCGACGTACCTGATCCAGGAAGTGTGCAATGCGTTGTTCGACGCGCTGTTCAACATCCTGCCGCTGGCCAGCCAGCTCGACAAGGCCGAGCCCACGCTCGCCCGGATCGAGCGCGAACTGGCCTGGGAGGAAGCGGCCAAGACCGAACTCGACGCCGTGGTCGAACGCGCGCCGGTGCTGGTGCGCATCTCGATGGCCAAGCGCATCCGCGATGCCGCCGAACGCGCCGCGCGCCGCGCCGGAGAAGCATCCATTACGCCCGAGCGCCTGGCGCTCGCCATCACCGAAAGCCGCGACACATGATCGCGGCCCCTCTTTCCCGCGTCGATCCGTCGAACCAGCGGGCACACAAATCCTCACGGGCGATGGGCCCGGGTGGATTCCGTCGGGGAGCGCGTTTCACGCTCCCGCCCTCGCCGGGAAAAATGGAGACGCAAGTATGAACGATCCAAACGACAAGATGGGACCAGGTACTTACCTGACCCCCGAAGAGGCCAAGGAATTTCACAAGCTGTTCATTACCAGCTTCATGATCTTCACGGTCGTGGCGATCATCGCTCACGTACTGGTCTGGAACTGGCGTCCTTGGCTTTGAACCCATGATTTCGGGTTCAAAGGCTGGGATATCCAGACGGTAAATTAGAAGGAGCCACGTTATGTGGAGAGTTTGGCTGATCTTCGACCCGCGCCGTGCGCTGGTCGCGTTGTTTATCTTCCTGTTCGTGCTGGCGCTGTTGATTCATTTCATCCTGCTCAGCACCGATCGGTTCAACTGGCTCGATGGTCCGCACAAGGCGGCGGCTGTGGCAGCTCCAGCGACACCAGCGGGACCCTGACCGGGCAGCGTAATCGCATTACGCGATTACAGGCAGACGAGGCCGGACGCCAAGGCCGGCCTCGTCGCTCACCACTACTGATTTAACTAAACGATCCCCAGCATTTGACGGGGGACGGAGAAAAGCGATGGCGCTGCTGAGCTTCGAGCGAAAATACCGGGTGCGGGGAGGCACGCTGATCGGCGGCGACCTGTTCGACTTCTGGGTTGGCCCCTTCTATGTCGGCTTCTTCGGAGTCATCACCGCGATCACCGCATCGCTGGGCACCGCGTTGATTTTCTACGCGGCATCGCTCGGGCCGACGTGGAACCCGTGGCTGATCAGCATCGCGCCGCCCGATCTCAAATACGGGCTGGGCTTCGCACCGCTGCGCGAAGGCGGGTTCTGGCAAGTCATCACGATCTGCGCGATCGGGGCCTTCGTGTCCTGGGCCTTGCGCGAAGTGGAGATCTGCCGAAAACTGGGCATCGGCTATCATGTCCCGTTCGCTTACGGCTTCGCGATCTTCGCGTATGTTTCGCTTGAGGTGATCCGCCCGTTCCTGCTCGGCGCCTGGGGCTTTGCCTTCCCTTATGGCATCTTCAGCCATCTCGATTGGGTGTCGAACACCGGGTATCAGTACCTGCACTTCCACTACAATCCTGCGCACATGATCGCCGTCAGCTTCTTCTTCGTGACCGGTGGCGCGCTCGCCTTCCATGGCGGTCTGGTGCTTTCGTCGGTCAACCCGGCGCCGGGTGAACCGGTCAAGTCGCCCGAATACGAAGATGGCTTCTTCCGCGACACGATCGGCTATTCGGTCGGTACGCTGGGCATTCACCGCCTCGGCCTGTTCCTCGCGCTGTCGGCGGGCTTCTGGAGCGCGATCTGCATCATTATCTCTGGCCCGCTGTGGACACGCGGCTGGCCCGAATGGTGGACCTGGTGGCTCAATCTGCCGATCTGGTCATAAGGGGGGCTCGTCTGATGCCACGCTATCAAAATATGTTCACCCAGGTGCAGTTGCGCGGACCGCTTGAAGCCGGACCGCCGCTGCGCGATGCCACCTTCACCCGCACGGGCAAGGGTTTCTACAACTACCTGATGGGCACGTTCGGCAACGCCCAGATCGGGCCGGTCTATCTCGGCACGCTGGGCATGGCCTCGCTGATCTTCGCCTTCCTTTCGTTCGAGATCATCGGGCTCAACATGTGGGCAAGCGTCAACTGGAACCCGATCCAGTTCGTTCGCCAACTGCCCTGGCTCGCGCTCGAACCGCCGGGGCCGCAGTGGGGCTTCAAGCTGTTCGTGCCACTCGCCCAAGGCGGCTGGTGGCAGATCGCCGGCTTCTGCATGACCGCGTCGCTGCTGCTGTGGTGGCTGCGCACGTTCCGCCGAGCGCGCGCGCTCGGCATGGGAACGCACGTTGCATGGGCTTTCGGTGCCGGTATCTTCCTGATCATCACGCTGGGCTTCATCCGCCCGATGCTGATGGGCAGTTGGGCCGAAGCTGTACCGTTCGGCATCTTCCCGCACCTTGACTGGACCGCGGCATTCTCGATCCGTTACGGCAACTTGTTCTACAACCCGTTCCACTGCCTTTCGATCGCGTTCCTTTACGGATCGACGCTGCTGTTCGCGATGCATGGCGCGACGATCCTTTCGGTCGGCCGCTACGGTGGCGAGCGCGAAATCGAACAGATTACCGATCGCGGCACGGCATCCGAACGCGCCGCCTTGTTCTGGCGCTGGACGATGGGCTTCAACGCCACGATGGAATCGATCCACCGCTGGGCCTGGTGGTTCGCGGTGCTGACCCCGCTGACCGGCGGCATCGGCATCCTGCTAACGGGCACCGTGGTCGACAACTGGTATATGTGGGCGGTGATGCACCACTATGCGCCGGGCTATCCGGGCACGGGAGTCATCGATCCAGCAACCCTGCCGGGAGCGCCGAAATGAGCCGCGTGCTGACTAACATCGTCCTCGCCTCGATCGGCGGCATGGGCATCGCACTGCTGGGCGGCTGCGAACCTGGTCCCAAGCAATCGACACAAGTCGGTTACCGCGGCGCCGGGCTCGACCAGATCGTCGACGTTCGCCACATGGTCAAGACTGCGGCGATCCCGCCGGCGCCTTACCCGTTGCCGGCCGATGGCGGGCCGACTGCCGGGCAAACGTACCAGAACGTCAAGGTCCTGGGCGGCGTGAGTGCCGAACGGTTCAACCACCTGATGGCGGAAATCAACCAGTGGGTGGCACCGCCCGAACAGGGTTGCGCCTATTGCCACAACCCGGCCAACATGGCCTCGGACGAAAAGTACACCAAGATCGTCGCGCGGCGCATGATCCAGATGACGCAGACCATCAATTCGCAATGGTCACCGCACGTCCAGAATGTGGGCGTCACCTGCTATACCTGCCACCGCGGCAATGCGGTCCCGACCAACAAGTGGGCAATGCCGGGCGCGCAGAACCCGAACTCGATCCGGGGCAATCGCTATGGCATGAACGAGCTGAGCGCCGACGCGGCTTATTCCGATCTGCCGACCACCGGCTTTGGTGATTATCTGGCCGGCGCAAAGAACATCCGGGTCAATGCGCATACCGCCTTGCCCGTGGGCAGGATGACCGGCGCATCGGTGCAGACCGCCGAGAAGACTTACGGCCTGATGATGCACATGAGCAAGGCGCTGGGGGTCAATTGTACGTTCTGTCACAACACCCAGGCGTTTGCTTCGTGGAGCCAAAGCCGGCCCCAGCGCGTGACCGCCTGGTACGGCATCCGCATGGTTCGCGACGTCAACAACACTTATATCAGTTCGCTGGCATCGGTGTTCCCCGCCTATCGCAAGGGCCCGCAAGGTGATCCCTATAAGGTCAACTGCACCACCTGCCACCAGGGCCAGAACAAGCCGCTGGGCGGGGTCAGCATGATCGATCAGGCGCCCGCGCTGAAGGGGCCATTGGTGATGGCCGCAGCCCCGGCCGTGGCCCCCGCCGCTGCGGGCGCCGTGAAGCCGCTCGCCATGAACGGTCCGCAGGCAGCGATCGTCAAGAAGTGAACGAAGCCCGCGCTGCCGCCATCGGCGACGCGGGCTTTCGCTTGTCACAGGCCGGCCCTACATGACCATCCAGGACCACCCGCTGCGCGCCTCGCTCTCGGCGGAGATGCACGTTCGGCGCCTGCCGCGAATTGCAGCGCCCTGCCGCATGATGCAAGTCCTGACCGTGATGGACGAGGCGCAGACCGATGCCGCGCGCGCGCATATCGAAGATTTGATGAACGGTGCGGAAGTGGTCGTCCCTCTCTCCGCCAAATACGGCGTCCTATCGATCGACGGGATCACGCTGGTGTGGGAACGCCACACCGAATTCGCGTCCTACACCTTGTTGCGCCCTGGCCTGACCGAAGAATTGTTCGATCCGACCGATTTCGACCCAGTGCGCGGCCGGGTCTATGCCGGGATGCCCGGGCAGATCATCCGCTCGACCCAGATCGCGGTGGCGACCGACGATGCGTTCGATCCCGTGACGCTGGACTTGCAACAGTGGTTCGCCGACGAAGCGACGATCGTGTGCGACGTGGCTGGCGGACTGGCGCGGATCGCATCGGATTTTCGCCTCAACGCCGACAGCTATGGACGGCTGCTGATCCACGATCGCGGCTTGCAGCGCGACGAGCCGGGCCAGTTGATCATGCGGCTGCAGGAACTGGGCAATTACCGCAACATGGCCTTGATCGGCCTGCCGCTTGCGCAACGGCTTACGCCGGCCGTCACCCGGCTTGAAACGCGCTTGTCCGAACTGACCCAGGCGGTGTCCGAACGGTCATCTGAAGACGATCGCCTGCTTGACGAGCTGAGCTTCCTGTCGGCCGAACTTGCGCGGCTTGTCGCTGAAACGCGCTACCGGATGAGCGCGACACAGGCCTACGCGCAATTGAGCGTCGACCGGCTGGCCAGCCTGAAGATCGGCGTAGTGCGCGGTTACCAGACGCTGGGTGATTTCACCGAACGCCGGCTGATGCCCGCGGTGCGTACGTGCAATTCATTCTCGGCGCGGCTCGATGATCTGTCGCAACGCGCGGCCTGGACCAGCGAATTGCTGCGAACAAGAATCGACATCGCGCTGGCCCGGCAGAACCGCGATCTGCTGACATCGATGGACCGCCGCACCGATCTCCAGCTCCGTCTGCAGCAGACGGTCGAAGGGCTCTCGGTGGTGGTGATCAGCTACTACGCGGTTGCGCTGATCGGTTACATGCTGGGCGCGCAGACGCTCGTCCCGCACGAGATCGCGATGGCCATCACCGTGCCGGTGGTCATCGCCTGCGTTGCCATCGTCCTGCGCTGGACACGGCGTCACATCATCGAGTGACACTGTGAGGGGAGCGCCTTGTCAGCCCGCTCCCCTCGGCTTCCTTCAAGCAGCCATCTTGCCGCGCGCCAGTTCGCACATCGACCAGATCTCGCTGAGCGCCGGGATCAGCCGGTCGATATCGGCGTCGGTGTGGACCGGCGAGGGCGTGAGCCGCAGCCGTTCGGTCCCGACCGGTACGGTGGGGTAATTGATCGGCTGCAGGTAAATGCCGTGATGCTCAAGCAGCCAGTCGCTGATGCGTTTGCACTTGTGCGCATCGCCCACCATGATCGGGATGATGTGGCTGGGGTTGTCGACCATGGGAATACCCAGTGCATCGAGCCGCCGACGGACTTGCGCGACGCGATCACGGTGGAGTTCGCGTTCGGCCTGGCTTTCCTTGAGGTGGCGGATGCTGGCGGTGGCACCGGCGGCAAGCGCGGGTGGCAGCGCGGTGGTGAAGATGAACCCGCTGGCGAAACTGCGCACGAAATCACACAGTGCAGTGGATGCGGCGATATAGCCGCCCATCACGCCGAACGCCTTGCCGAGCGTGCCTTCGATCACCGTCACGCGATCCATCAGCCCTTCGCGCTCAGCCACGCCGCCGCCGCGCGGACCATAAAGTCCAACGCCGTGGACTTCATCGAGGTACGACATCGCGCCGTGCGCTTCGCACACGTCGAGAATCTCGGCGATCGGGGCGATGTCTCCGTCCATCGAATAGACGCTCTCGAACGCGACCAGTTTGGGCAGCGCGGGATCGAGCTGCGATAGCCGGCGATCCAAATCCTCGGGCGAATTGTGCGCGAACTTATGCACCGGGGCGCGGCTATGGCGAATGCCCTCGATCATCGAAGCGTGGTTGAGCGCATCCGACAGGATCACGCAGCCCGGAATGCGCGAGCCCAGCGTGCCGAGCGCGGCCCAGTTCGACACATAGCCCGAGGTGAACAGCAACGCCGATTCCTTGCCGTGCAGATCGGCCAGTTCGGCTTCCAACAAGACGTGGCTGTGCGTCGTGCCCGAAATGTTGCGTGTACCACCGGCACCGGCGCCGCAGCGATCGAGCGTTTCGTGCATCGCGGCGAGCACCTTGGGATGCTGTCCCATGCCGAGGTAGTCGTTCGAGCACCACACCGTCACGGGGCGCGTTTCATCGCCGGTGAATTGCTGCGCGGCCGGAAATGACCCCGCCTTGCGTTCCAGCTCGGCGAATATGCGGTAGCGCCCATCGTCCTTGAGCGTCGACAATTCGGCTTCGAAAAATGCCTCGTAGTTCATTCGAATTCCCCCGCTTTAATTCGGACGACGGCTGCTTTCGCCGCTTTGGTTGAGGATGAAGAGGCCCACTGCCACATCTTGGCGTCGCGCAGCGGCAGGACCAGAAACAAGTGTTCGATCACGCCCAGCGCGGCCAGTCCGGCCAGCAACGCACCGCTGGCCGAAGCACCACTGCCGACCGGCGCGGCTTGCGATGCCATCCAGGCCCATGCGGTGATGCCGCTGCCCAGCACGATCGAGAACGGAAACAACGCGTTGCAGCGCGCCTTGCGGAAATAGCTCTTGAGATAGGCAAGATGCTCGGGGAACACCTCGTCGCTGAGATTAGGCACGCCCAGGTACAAGTTGAACTTGGCAGAAAGCCGCAACACGAACAGCAGCAGGAAGGTGAGCGGGGCGGCCTGATTGGGCTGGCCCCAGGTGACCCCGAACAGCACAAGCGCCGTCGCGGCAATCGCCAGTTCGTGGTGGATGACGGTGGCGGTGGCTGCCTTGAACCGCTGCCAGCCGGCAGCATCGGGTGGGCATTCGGCGTGGTTCGGCCCGGCGACGGCGCCCATCAGGAAGCTCATTTCGTGCCAGCCCCAGATCACGATTGCCGCTGCGAACGCAGTATAGGCACCGCCCAGGGTGGCATCGTCGGCCTTGAACCATACCAGCGCGGTGGCGGCGATGGCGGCCATGCCGGCGAGCTTCAGGCTCAGGCCGAACGTCGCGCGCGGGCGGCTGTCGAGCCACACGATCGCGGCGGTGCCGATGAACCACATCAGCGCCGCGAACAGGAGCGGTGGCAGCGTCACCAGGCCGGGACCAACCGCACGGTGGCCGGCGCAACGTTTGCCTTGACGGGGGTGAGATAGAGCTTGGCGAAAGTCAGCCCGGCCGCAGCGATCAGCCCGATGCGCTTGACCGCACCGACCACCCCGCCCTGCGCCTTGGCGGCATCGATTTGCCCAGCAATACGGCGCATCCGCTCAAGCCCTGCCGCGAAGCTGGGGCTGTCGCTGTCGAGCACCACCGGGAACACCTGCCGGCTGATGTCAGAACAGATGTTGAAGACATGATGATCGTATTCGGTCGGATCGATACCCAGCGCCTTGTGGAACGCGGGGCGGTTGTGATCGCGCACGTACATCGTGGCGTAAACCGAGACGAGGAAGAAGCGGATCCACAGCTTGTTCACGCCCGTCAGCAGCTTGGGATCGGTGCGCAGCAGGATTGCAAAGGCTTCGCCGTGGCGGAATTCATCGTTGCACCACTGTTCGAACCAGTTGAAGATCGGATGGAAGCGCAGGTCGGGATGCCTGGCCAGATGGCGGAAGATCGCGATGTAGCGGGCATACCCGATCTTCTCGCTGAGATAGACCGCGTAGTAAATGAACTTGGGCCGGAAATACGTGTATTTCTTGGCCTTGGTAAGAAATCCCAGGTCGATGCCGATACCGGCGTCCTTCAGCGTTTCATTGATGAACCCGGCATGCCGGCTTTCATCGCGGCTGAGCAACTTGAACAACTGCTTGATATCGGGGTTGGTCACCCGCTTGGCGATTTCGGCGTAGAGGATGCAGCCCGAAAATTCGGAGGTCAGCGAGCTCACCAGGAAATCGGTGAATTCCTCACGCAAGCCATCGGGCAGGCTTTCGATCACGCCATCGAATGCTTCGGTCCGCTTGAAATGGCGCTTGTTGGGATCGGCCACCATTTCGGCGATCAACGCATCCCATTCCTTGCGCACGCCCGACACGTCGATCCGGTCCATCGCCGCAAAATCGGTAGTGTAGAAACGGGGGCTGAGGATCGTGTCCTTGCAAGCCGATGCCATCAGGTCGCCGTTCGTGGCGGGCTTGATCTGGGTCATCGCATTCATGGCATGTTCCCGTGACTGAAGCTGACTTCATAGAGTTCAGCCAGTTCGAAGTGGCTGGTAAATTTGGTCCACAGCCGCTCGATGGCGCCGGCGCGTTCGACCGTGGCCATGCGTTCGATCACGCGGCGCTCGCCGAAATCGACGCTGATAGGCGCGCCATGCACGCGCACCCTGTCACCGGGACCAACCGTGACGCCGCCGGCGAGTTCGACATGCGCGCACAAGTTTTCGTCGCTGTGTTCAAGCTCGATCGTGCAGGGCGTGTCGAAACGGGTGCGTCGCAGCGCGGTCATGAGAGCGCGCCCCCAACCTTCGACACCCCAAGCTTCGGGGCATTGGGCAGCAGGACCATGAACGAGGCGCGGTTCGATGATCCGAACGCTGTCAGTTCGACCGAGCGGCCAGTGACAGTGTCAGTCAGCGACAATTCGCCGTCGCGCCACAGCGAAAGGTTGAATGGCGGCTGGTTGCCGAGCCCACGCATTTTGCGTTCGCGCGCCAGGCCGCGCATCACGCCGCGGATGAAGCCGGTCTGCTGGCCGGGTTCGATCACCGATGCGGTATTGCCCTTGTCGGCGTCTTCGATGATCACGGCACCATCGGCGCGATCGATGAAGCGCAAGTTGCGCGACGCTACCAGTTCGACATGGTTGGTTGCGCGCATGGCCGCAGGAGAAGCGGCCGCGGGGATATGCGCAACGCGCACCACCACCGTCGCCGCGAAGGCGAACGTCACCAGCGCGCCGGCGATGATCAACGTGCCGCGCGGCAGCATATCGGCATGGCTGTGCGCGGTCATGCTGCCACAGCCTGAACGAACGCCGGAGCCGGCTGCGCCGGCGTTTCGACCATGCTGGCGCGAGCTTCGGGACTGGCAGAGCGGCAGGCTTGAACGACCATGGCTGCGACGGCTTGCGCATCGGGGATCGCGCGGAGCATCGGTTGCGGCGTGACGATCTTCCACGGCCGCGCGTGGGGCCACAGCGCAAGAATTCCCAGCTTGGCCGGCCCGGCGATGACCAGCGGAATATCGCCCGTGCCATCGGCATGACAGGCCAGATCGACCGAGCCGATCGTGCGCAGCGGCAGGTTGACACACTTGGGCACAGCAATGCCGATGCGCATCACGATGCGGCGGTTGGTGAGCGTATAGACCGTCGTCCGGGCCGAGGCCCAGGCCAGTACGTGCAACAGCGCCAGCCCGATCACGCCCAGCCCGACGGTCATTTCCACGCCGAGAAAACCGCCGCGCCACACCAGCGCGCTTACCAGTGCCCAAGCGGCGAGGACGAGGAAATAGCCCGCCACGATCCGCGTGCTGTAGGCAGTCCGTGCCAGCATCCGCCAATCGGGCGAACCCTGCCAGAGGATTTCCTCACCCGCCGGAAGCAGGCCGGGCAGGCCGCGGAGCGGTTCGATTTCGTATTCGGTCACAGGAATGGCTCCTGACGGCCGGCGTTGGCGTAAAGATAGCCGCCGCCGAAATAGGCCTGAACGCGTTCTTCTTCGTAGAGCGTGATCTGGTCGGTGGCTTCGAGCCGAGGCACGCCTGCGAACTGCGCGGCATTGAGCGCATCGATCACCACGCGGCTCCGGCGGCGATCGACTTTGGCCATCATCATCGGTGCCAGCAACGGCGCACCTGCATCTTCAATCTGGATATAACGGATCAGGCGATCGGCCTTGTCGATCCACAATTCGCTCACGTGCCCGGCCACCGCACCATCGGCGCCGACCACCGGCCAACCCGAAAGATCGGCATCACCGCGCGCGATGCTGTAGCCGATTGCGCCCGACAGCGGAACGATGCGCGGATGGCCCTCCATATCGAGATCGGGGCGCTTGGCGCGATTGGCCCAGGCTGCCGGACCGATGCCGTCAGCCAGCGGATCGCCGGTGGGCGCATAGGGCGCGCCCGTGGAGCGTTCGATCCGCCGTGCAGCGATGTCGACCGACTCACGCCCCTGCGTGGGGGCGGTGACGGTGCCATGGCCGAAGGGCAGCAGGAACGACTTGGTCGAGGCGGTGTGCAGCACGCCGCCTGGAGTGTCGAGCCGACCGGTCGCCTCGTCTTCGAGCGGATAGCCTTCGCGGCGATCCTCGCGCCGCAAGTAGAAGATCAGGCAGACGAAAAACAGCAGGAACGCCCAGAAAACCAGAAGGGCGACATCAATCCCGGTTGAGACCATGGGATGCATCAGATTTCCCCTTTCATATCGGAAATTCCCTGAGGCCGAAGCGCGTGTTTGCAGGGATGGGACGGGTAACATCGCTTCGGACCAGCGGCCCGAGAGCGACAAGAGTGACCAGCAGCAGGCCAATTTCAATGCTGTAAACAAAGGCATAACCGGTCGACGGATCGGCCAGCGTCGTGCCGAGATAGCCGGCGCGGGCAGCGCTCGACACGATATCGCGCGCGAATGCGCCAAGGCCGATGGCAAGGCCCGAACACGTGGCCTGGACCGCGCCCCAGGCGCCGAGGGCAAGGCCGGTGCGGCCATCCAGAGCTTCCTCGTCGGAAATCGCCATCGCCGCGGTCAGCGTTCCAACCGAGAACAGCCCGCCGCCCAGACCGATCAGCGTCGCGCCAATTTGGAGCAATGCGACCGAGTGCAGCGGCCCGGCGAACAGCACGAGCAGGAACGCGCAAATCCCGATAACGCCACCGAAACCGGCCAGCCGATGCGGCTCTCCGCCCTCACCCAGCCGCCGCGCGGCATAGGCGAAGCCCGCCAGCATGCCGGCCGCCCAAAGCGCGGTGAGCGACGTGGTCGCCCCGACTGAAAGGCCAAGGATCTGGCCGCCGTAGGGTTCGAGCAAGACGTCCTGCATCGTGAACGCCGCCGCGCCGAGGCCGACCGCGACCAGCAGCCGCATCGTCCGGGGCCGCGCGATGAACACCGCCCAGACCTCGCGGAATGTCGGCTGGACTTCGCGCGCCGCGGTTGCATTGCGGTTGCGCGCTTCCTGCTTCCACAGTGCAATCACGTTGAGGATCATCGTCAGCGCTGCGGCGCCCTGGACGATCTGGACAAGCTTGGTGGGGGTGAAATCGGCGAGCAACCGCCCGATCACGATCGCGCTGATCATCGTGCCGACCAGCAGCATCACATAGAGCAATGCGACCACGCGCGGCCGTGCCTCATCGGGCGCGAGATCGGTCGCCAGCGCCAGCCCGGCCGTCTGCGTTGTGTGCATCCCTGCGCCAACCAGCAGGAACGCCGCCACCGCGCCGAATTGGCCGACCAACGCCGGCCCGGTTCCGCCGCCGGTCATCACCAGCAGCGCGAACGGCAGGATCGCCAGGCCGCCGAACTGCAGCAGCGTGCCGAACCAGATGTAGGGCACGCGCTTCCAGCCGAGCAGCGAGGCGTGGTGATCGGACTTGAACCCGATCAGCGCGCGCAACGGGGCAAACAGCAGCGGCAGCGACACCATCGCCGCGACCAGGCTGGCCGACATGTTCAGTTCGACGATCATCACCCGGTTCAGCGTGCCTGTCAGCAGCACCGCTGCCATGCCGACCGAGACCTGGAATAGCGACAGGCGCAGGATGCGCGCCAGCGGCAGATCGTCGGTCGCGGCATCGGCAAATGGCAGGAAGCGCGTGCCGAGACGGTTCCAGAACGCACCTGACTTTAGGCTCTCGACCCGGCTGGCCGCACGCTCGCCCGTGCGCGGTGGTTGCGGTGCCAAAGATGCTTTCAAGGCGTCGAGTCGGTTCATCCGGTCACGATCTCCAGAGCATGGCTGGTGTAAAAGCTCGCGGAAATCCGACGATCGCGCCCGATCCGTGCCGTGGGCAAGGCGGCCTGGATCAGCGTGCGGAGGTGCGCATCGCGCACCGGCAGGATCGCCGGCGATTTGTCCGAACGCGGGAACAGCCGTCCCATGCCGAGCATCACCATCAACAGCGGCGTACGCGGCGCGAAGGTCAGCGCAATCGAACCGCGCGTGTTGCCGGCCAGTCGCTCGACCACCGCGACGATGTCGGTCGGCTTGTAGTGGATCAGCGAATCCATTGCGACGACATGATCGAACGTGCCCAGCGCGGGGTCGAGCATGTCACCCACGCGCCAGTCGATGTTGAGGCCAGCAGGCGCCCGATCGCGGCCGATCGCAACGAGGCTGCCCGCCACGTCGATCGCCACCACTTCGGCGCCGCGCTGTGCAGCCTCGACCGCGAGCGCGCCGGTGCCGCAACCGGCATCAAGCAACCGCGCTCCGCGCATGTCAGCCGGCAACCACGAGAGGAGCGTGTTGCGCATTTCGGTCCGGCCGGCACGAACGGTCGCGCGGATGCCGCTGACCGGCGCATCCGAGGTCAATTGCTCCCACGCCTTCGCCGCGGTTCGGTCGAAGTAGGTTTCGAGGTTGCCCCGAAAGCGGTCATACGTAGCGGTCGTCATCTTATTCGAAGCCCAGGAATTCGAAGATGTCGCGGTCCTTCATCGGCTGCGCGTCGAGCGGTTCGCAGCCCGCCCACATCGTGGCCGCCAGTCGCTTGTATTCTTCGCAAACGGCGGCGACTTCGGGGGTCTGCTCCATTTCGAACAGCGTGCACTTCTTCAGCCGGCTGCGGCGGATCGCATCGAGATCGGGGAAGTGCGCGAGCGTTTTCAGGCCCGTGGCGGCGTTGAAGCGGTCGATCTCGTCGGTCGCGGCCGAGCGGTTGGCAATCACCCCGGCCATGCGCACGTCGTAGTTCTTGGACTTGGCCTTGATGGCAGCAACGATGCGGTTCATCGCGAAGATGCTGTCGAAATCGTTGGATGCGACCACAACCGCGCGCTCGGCGTGCTGCAACGGTGCTGCAAAGCCCCCGCACACCACATCGCCCAGCACGTCGAACAACACCACGTCGGTTTCTTCGAGCAAATGGTGCTGCTTGAGCAGCTTGACCGTCTGCCCCACGACATAGCCGCCGCAACCGGTGCCCGCCGGCGGCCCGCCCGCTTCGACGCACATCACGCCGTTGTAGCCTTCGAACATATAGTCTTCGGGGCGCAGTTCCTCGCTGTGGAAGTCGACGGTTTCGAGCACGTCGATCACCGTCGGCATCAGCTTCTTGGTGAGCGTGAACGTGCTGTCGTGCTTGGGATCGCAGCCGATCTGCAACACGCGCTTGCCGAGCAGCGAAAACGCGGCCGAGAGGTTGGACGAGGTTGTCGACTTGCCGATCCCGCCTTTGCCGTAAACCGCGAACACCTTGGCGTTTCCGATCCGGTCATTGGGATCGAGCGCAACCTGCACGCTGCCATCGCCATCAAGGCCAAGACGGTCGCGGGTGCGGACGGGGGGATCGAGTAGTGCCATATCAGTTCCTTATGCCGCCACCGCGACGACACCCTCGAGACGATCCTCGAGTTCATCGCTGGCGGCATGGAGAGCGGCGAGCGTCGCCGCGTCGGGTTGCCAGTATTTGCGGTCGCTCGCCTCGATCAGCCGGTTGGCGACGCGCGCCGCGGCCTTGGGGTTGAGCGCCGCGATCCGTTCGCGCATTTCGGCGTCGAGCACGTAAGTCTCGCCGATCCGCTGATAGACCCAGGGATCGACTTCGCCGGTGGTGGCCGACCAGCCCATCGTGGTGGTCAGGCTGCCTTCGATCTGGCGCACGCCTTCGTAGCCGTGGCGCAGCAGGCCTTCGGTCCACACAGGGTTGAGCATCCGCGTGCGGGTTTCGAGCGCGACCTGCTCCTGCAAGCTGCGGACCTTGCCCGAACCTTGCGTCTGATCACCGATATAGACTGGCGCGGCCACGCCCTTGGCGCGGGTGATGGCGCGACTGATGCCGCCGAGTGCGTCGACATACTGGTCGATCGCGGTCACGCCCAGTTCCACACTTTCGAGGTTCTGGTAAGCGCAATCGACGGTCTTGAGCGCCGATGCGAGCAGCGCGGCCTGCCGGACGGGCGTGCCCTTCACGCCGTAGGCATAGCCCTTCTGGCGTTCGAAGCTGTCGGCCAGTTCATCGGGATCGGTCCAGCCGCCGTTGTCGATCATCAGGTTGACGTTGGCGCCGTAGGCCCCTTCGGCATTGGAGAATACGCGCAAGGCGGCGGTGGCCATGTCGCAGTTGTGCTCGACCTGATGCGCGAGGCTGTGGCGGCGGATGAAATTCAGCTCGACCGGTTCATCGGCCTGCGCGGCCAGCAAGGCCGCTTCTGCCAGCATTCGCGTTTGCAGCGGCAGCAGGTCTCGGAACACGCCCGAGAGCGTGGCGATCACGTCGATGCGCGGGCGGCCCAATTCAACAAGCTCGATCAATTCGGCGCCGGCCAGCCGGTTGTAGCTGTCGAAGCGCGGGCGTGCACCCATCAACGCCATGGCTTGCGCGATCTGCGCGCCTTCACTCTTCAGGTTGTCGGTGCCCCACAGCACCATCGCCACCGTTTCGGGAATGTGCCCGGCATCCGCGAGACTGCGTTCGATCAGCCGCTGCGCCTGTTCGGCACCGTCCTTGACCGCGAAGGCCGACGGTAGACGAAACGGGTCGAAGCCGTGGATGTTGCGTCCGGTCGGCAGGATTTCGGGGCTGCGCAGCAAGTCGCCGCCTGTGACCGGGCGGATGTATTGGGCGTTGAGCGCGCGTACGATACCGTCGAGTTCACCGTTAGACGACAGCGCGGTGCTGAGCGCGGCCATGTCCTTGAGCAGCTGGGTATCGAGCTTGATCGTGCCCGCCACGATGCCCTCGATCGTGTCGAGCGAAAGCAGTTCGCCGCGCGCGCTGGCCGATGCTGCGATCATGTTGATGCGTTCTTCGCGGCTGGCGGCGGCGCCGGCGACGTGCAGGCCTTGCGGGATCAGTTCGCGCTCGATCTCGTAGAGGTTGGCGGCCAGCACCGCGATATCGCTGCCGTCGAGGTCGAGCGCAGTTGCCTGATCGCCGATCAGTTCGGCCAGATCGGCGAGTTCGTCGCTTCCAGGGGCGGCCTGGCGCCAGCGGTCGACCGAGGCCTTGAGATCGGCCAGGCCCTTGTAAACGCCTGAATTGGTAAGCGCCGGGGTGAGGTAGCTGACCAGCGTCGCGCCCGAGCGGCGCTTGGCGAGCACGCCCTCGCTGGGGTTGTTGGCGGCGTAGAGATAGATGTTGGGCAGATCGCCGATCAGGCGGTCGGGCCAGCATTCGGCGCTGAGGCCGGTCTGCTTTCCGGGCATGAATTCCAGGCTGCCGTGCGTGCCGAAATGCAGCACGGCGTGGGCGCGGAAATCTTCCTTGAGCCAGCGGTAGAACGCGGCGAAGGCGTGGGTGGGGGCGAAGCGGCCCTCGAACAGCAGCCGCATCGGATCGCCTTCGTAGCCCAGCGCGGGCTGGACGCCGACGAACACATTGCCGAATTGCGCGCCGAGGATCTGCACCGAAGTGCCATCCGATTGCAGCTTGCCCGGCGCAGGGCCCCAGGCGGCCTCGATTTCCTTGAGCCAGGTTTCGCGCGCCACGATCGTATCGGCGCCGACGCGGGCGTGCACGTTGGCTTCGGTGCCATAACGCGCCGCGTTGCCACCCAGGATCGCCTCGCGCAGCGCATCGACCGTGGCGGGGACTTCGACTGTGTAGCCTTCACGGTCGAGCCGCTTGAGCGTTGCGAACAGCGATTCGAACACCGCGAGGAATTGCGCGGTGCCCGCCGCGCCGGCGTTGGGCGGGAAGTTGAACAGAACCGCCGCAACGCGCTTTTTGACATTGGCGGCGCGGCGCAGCTCGACCAGCTTGAGCACGCGCGCGGCGAGCATTTCGGCGCGCTCGGTGCAGGTCTGCATCGCGCGGACGGCGCTGGTGTTGGCAAATGTGCAGCCCCGGCCGCAACCGGTGCAAGGCTCGCTCGAACCATCAGAACGCCCGCCGAAGACCATCGGCACGGTGCCGCCGTCGAGTTCGGGAATCGCGATCATCATCGTCGACTCGAGCGGCAGCAGGCCCTGGCGGTTGTTGCCCCAGGCCTGCAACGTCTGGAATTCGAGCGGATGCGCGGCGACGTAAGGGCGATCGAGCTTCGCCAGCACTTCTTCGGCGGCGGCGGTATCATTGTAGGCCGGACCACCGACGAGGCTGAACCCGGTCAGGTTCACGACCGCATCGACCGTAGCGACACCGTCTTTCATGAACAGCGCGTCGATCGCCGGGCGACCATCGAGCCCACCGGCGAACGCCGGGATCACGTCGAGACCGCGTGCTTCAAGCGCCGCAATCACGCCATCGTAATGCGCCACATCCTTGGCCAGCACGTACGAGCGCAGCATCAACAGCCCGACGGTGCCGCGGGCGCCGCGGCGGCGCGGCAATTCGGTGGCGGTGGCAGCCATGCGTTGCGCCAGCGCGGGGTGATAGACGCCGACTTCGGGATATTCGCGCGGGAGCACGGCCTTCATCGTGCCGCGCAAGGCCCGGCGTTCGCCATCGGCGTAGCGATCGACCAGTGCGCGGATCATGTCGAACACGTTGTCGTCCGATGCGGCGAGCCAGTATTGCATCGTCAGGAAATAGGCGCGCACGTCCTGCGCGGTGCCGGGCACGAATTTCAGCAACTTGGGCAGCCGGCGCAGCACCGACATTTGCTTGGCGCCAGCGCTGGCACCTGGCTTGTTGGTGCCCCGCATCTTCTTGATCATTGCCAGCAAGCCGCTGGCCGGCTTGTCCATCCGGTAATCGCCCATCCGCGTGAGCTTGACCACGTCGGCGGCCGACATCAGCCCGATCATCGCATCGCAGGCATCGCGCCGCGCGGTCAGTTGCGGCAGGACCGCGCGGATGTGATCTTCGAGGAACAGCATCGTCATCAGGACGATGTCTCCGCGCGCGATATCGGCGCGCGCGGCTTCGAGCGTTTCGGGCTTTTCGTCCCAATCGGCAGCGGCGTGGAAGCCGATGGTCACGCCGGGATAGGTGCGCGCGAAGAGTTCCTGCGCGCGGGCGACGGCGCCCGAGAGATGGTTGTCGAGCGTGATGATGACCACGCGGACCGGAGTTGCTGAACTAGCGGGCATAATGCGCCTTCGCATCGTAGAGCGTTTCGAGCGTGATTGCGGCGATGCCCAGCTCGGTGGCATAGCGCTCGGTGTTCCGCCGTGCTTTTCCACGCACGAAGAACGGGATCTTGAGCAATTCTTTTTCGGCTTCGGACGACCAGCCAGTTGCGGTGACGCCGACCGGCCCGGCGATGTCAGCGGTTGCCGGCAGGATGTCATCCTGCGGCACGACCAGCGGTTCGTGACGTGCGGGTGCCGAACCATGACCAAGGTGCGAAGCACCGGCCGAATCGGCGAATTCGAAATCGTCGCGGAACATGGTCAGCAGGTGTTCCTCCAGCCCCATCACCAGCGGATGGACCCAAGTGTCGAACAGCACGTTGGCGCCTTCGAACCCCATTTGCGGGCTGTAGCGCGCGGGGAAATCCTGCACGTGCACCGGGGCTGAAATCACTGCGCAAGGGATGCGCAAGCGCTTGGCAATGTGGCGCTCCATCTGCGTGCCCAAAACCAGTTCGGGCTGCAGTGCCTGGATCGCGTCTTCGACTTCGAGGTAGTCGTCGGTGATCAGCGGATCGACGCCGTAAAGCTTGGCGGCATCGCGCAAGTCGCGGGCGAATTCGCGGTTGTAGCAGCCCAGGCCGACCACTTCGAAACCCAGTTCATCACGCGCGACGCGGGCGGCGGCGATGGCGTGAGTGGCGTCACCGAAGATGAAGACGCGCTTGCCGGTCAGGTAGGTCGAGTCGACCGAGCGACTCCACCATGGCAGGTTCGAGGTATCGAGAGCGGCGTTTGGATCAACGCCAGCCAGCGCTGCCACTTCGGCGATGAATTCGCGCGTGGCGGCGTGGCCGATCGGTACGGTGCGCACGGTCTTCTGGCCGAACTGGCGTTCGAGCCAGCGGCAGGCGGTGTCGGCGATCTCGGGGTAAAGGCATACGTTGAAATCGGCATTGGCCAGCCGCGCCAGATCGGCGGGGGTTGCGCCCAGCGGGGCGGTGACGTTGACGGCGATGCCGAGCGTCTCGAGCAGCCGGGTGATCTCGATCACGTCGTCGCGGTGGCGGAAACCGAGCGCGGTCGGTCCAAGGAGATTGGCGCGCGGCTTGGCACCGTCGGCGCGCGAAGCGGCGCTCGTGCCGGTGCACATCTTGCGGACCAACTGATAGAACGTCTCCGCCGCACCCCAGTTTTCCTTGCGCTGGTAGCTCGGCAGTTCGAGTGCGACGACCGGGCACGGCAGGCCCATCGCTTCTACCAGCCCGGCCGGATCGTCCTGGATCAGTTCGGCGGTGCATGATGCGCCGACCAGCATCGCCTGCGGCTGGAACCGAGCATAAGCGTCGCGCGCCGCCTTCTGGAACAGCTCGGCGGTGTCCTTGCCCAGATCGCGCGCCTGGAAGGTCGTGTATGTTACCGGTGGGCGCTTGTTGCGGCGCTCGATCATCGTGAACAGCAGGTCCGCGTACGTATCGCCCTGCGGCGCGTGGAGCACGTAGTGGACGCCCTCCATGGCCGTGGCGATCCGCATCGCGCCGACATGGGGAGGTCCCTCGTATGTCCAGACCGTGAGCTGCATCAGACCCTCAGCACGTCACGCCGCCGCAGCGGGCGCGCGAACAATTCGGCGAGGTCGCCCGCCTGGTCGAAACCGTGGATCGGCGAGAACACCAGTTCGATCGCCCACTTGGTGGTCAGCCCTTCGGCTTCGAGCGGGTTGGCGAGGCCAAGGCCGCAGACGGTGAGTTCGGGCTTGGCGGCGCGGACGCGGTCGAGCTGCAAGTCGACATCCTGGCCTTCGCTGATCAGTGTATCCGCCGGCAGCAGCGCCAGTTCCTGCGCGAGATGTTTGCGATGCAGGTAAGGGGTGCCTACTTCGACCGGGATCATGCCCAGCTCGGTGGCGAGGAAGCGCGCGAGCGGCACTTCGAGCTGCGAATCGGGCAGGAAGGTGATGCGCTTGCCTTCAAGCTTGGCGCGGCTGTGCGCGATCGCGCGCTTGGCGCGTTCGCGGCCCGGGGCAATCAGGCGGCGGAAGTGCATTTCGTCGATGCCGAAGGCTTGTGCGGCAGCGTGGAGCCAGTTGGTCGTGCCCTCGGCGCCGAACGGGAACAGCGCGTCGATGCGGGTCGCGCCGCGATCTTCGAGCGCGCGGGCGGTCTCGCCGAGGAACGGCTGGGCCAGCAGGAAGCGCGTATTCGGCCCGACCGGCGGCATGGCATTGGCCCGCCGCGCCGGCAGCGAATGGACAGTCTTGATGCCGAGATCGGCGAACAGCCGCAGGAACTGGTCTTCGACCACATCGGGCAAGGCGCCGACGATCATAAGGCTCGGCACGTCCGATATGTCGGCGGCCAGATCGGGGACCAGCGCTGCAAGGCAGGCGTCCTCACCTTCGGTGAAGGTGGTCTCGATGCCCGAACCCGAATAGTTGAGGATCTTGGTGCTGCCGGCGTGCTTGATCGAAAGCCGCGCGGCAGCGCGCGAGAGGTCGAGCTTGATCACTTCCGAAGGGCACGAACCGACCAGAAACAGCAGCTTGATGTCGGGCCGCCGCGTCAGCAGCCGATCGACCACGCGGTCGAGCTCCTCGTTGCAATCGGCCATGCCGGCCAGATCGCGCTCCTCGATGATCGCGGTGCCGAAACGCGGTTCGGCGAACACCATCACGCCCGCCGCCGATTGCAGCAGGTGCGCGCAAGTGCGCGAACCGACCACGAGAAAGAACGCGTCCTGGACCTTGCGGTGCAGCCAGATGATCCCGGTCAGCCCGCAGAACACTTCACGCTGGCCGCGCTCGCGCAGAACGGGTGCGGTGGAGCACCCGAGGCTGGCAACGGGCATCGCGGGGCTCATCCTGCCACCGCCACCGTGGCGGACGCAGATTGCAGCCGCGCGGCGCGCAACTTGAGGATGAACTGCGTCGCGTTGACCGCATACGTCGCGTAAGCCGCCAGTGCGAGCAACATGCGGCCGCGCTCTGTGCCATAGCCGCCGATCAGTGCGACCAGGTAGGCACTGTGCAGCGCCAGCACCAGCATGCTGAACACGTCTTCCCAGAAGAAGGCGGGCACGAACAGCCACTTGCCGTAAACTTCCTTCTCCCAGATCGAGCCAGTGATCATGATTGCGTAAAGCGCGCAGGTCTTGACCACGATCGAACCAGTCGCCGCGCCCGCACCGAACCCGGTGGCCAGGTAACGCAGCACCAGCGCCAGGCTGACGAGGAAGATCAGAAACTGGATCGGCGCGAGAATGCCCTGAACCAGCGTCCAGGGCGACGAATCGCGCCGGCGACGCTCATCAGGCGTGTAGAGCGGAGCTGCGCCGCCCTTTCCCTTTGTAAATGTAGGCTTGTTCGCCTGCATCTCGTCCCGCCTGCCTTTTTTGCTTCGATCCCAAGATTAGCCAGGCTGGAAGAAGTGTCAATCGGATTTGACGTCCAATTTTTATTACACATGGGGCAATATGGGCCTGTTGGCTGTTGCCAGTTCGCGGCAACGGGCATACGCTGCGAGTCGCGGCGCGTGAAACAACGCCCCGTGAACAGACCACAGACGTGAACAGACTATTGGGTCGATCAGGCGGGGAGGGCCGGGCGTGGCATCGAGGAGCCAATTTGAGGGGCACGTGCCTGCGGGCGAAGGCTATATCGCTGATCGTGGCTACGGCGCCGGCCAGTCCGGTCTGGCGGCATTCCGACTGCACGTCGATGAAAACTACGCCCGATCGCTGACCACCTTGATTGAAAGCGAGATCATCCCGCGGCTGATGGTGGCGCATGCAGCCGAATCGCCAGCGCCCGCCACGATCGGACAAAACAGCGCAATCGGCGCGGTCGAAGTCGACATTTTTGCGCCGCTGGTCCTGCAAGTCGAAGCCGACGCGTTGCTCGCGCACGTCGAAGCGATCCTGGCCCGCGGCGTTTCGGTGGAAACGGTGCTGGTCGATCTCCTGGCCCCCACCGCGCGGCTGCTGGGCACGTTCTGGGAAGACGATTACTGCGATTTCGTTGACGTGACGATGGGACTGTGGCGCCTGCAGGAAGTCGTCCACGAGATTTCGGGACGCCTGCCAAGCGAACAACCGCTGGTCCCCGGTGGCCGCAGTGCATTGTTTTCACCCATGCCCGGTGATCAGCACAGCTTTGGCACGGTGATGATCGACGACATTTTCCGGCGCGAAGGCTGGCTGACCGATCGGCTGAGCGAACCCGAGCTCGCCGATCTGTTGCAGCGCGCCAAAGATGACTGGTTCGATATAATCGGATTGACCGTCACCTGCGACTGCCATATTGGCCCGTTGCCTGCGGTTATTGCTGCACTGCGGAAATCTTCGAGAAACCCGCGGGTCTGCATCATGGTTGGCGGCAGAATTTTAAGCGCAGATCCCGATCTCGCGGTGCGTGTCGGCGCCGACGGCACCGCCCGCGACGCCAAAGGTGCTCCGGGGATTGCCGACGAACTCGTCCGCAATCGCGAATGGGGTGCGGCGGCGTTCGGTTAATCTTGATATCTGATTTTGGCTTGGAGTGCGTCGTTCGTCGATGAACCAGCATGTGGCCCCGTCGCCGAACACGGCTTTTACAGCTCCTGGCACTGTGCCGGGCCAGCTACCTGCAAGCGTGGCTGCATCATTGCTGGCCGCGGTGGGCGATGTCACTTTCATCCTCACCGGCGATGGCACCATCATCGATGTCGCGGTGTCTCAGGGCGATCTTGCCAACCATGGCTTTGCCGATTGGATTGGCGAATCCTGGGTCGGCACGATGACCCCGGAAAGCCGGCCCAAAGCGATCGAGATGCTGCAAGGCGCGGCGGCCGCAACACCGCCGCGTTGGCGCCAGGTCAATCACCCGGCCGCGGGCGGCGACGTGCCCGTGCGCTACATGGTCATGGCACTGGGTGACAGCGAACGGCTGATTGCCATCGGCCGCGACATGCGTGTCGCCGCCGCGATGCAACAGCGTCTGTTGCAAACCCAGCAATCGCTGGAGCGCGACTATATCCGGCTGCGCCAGGCCGAAACGCGATACCGGCTGCTGTTCGACATGGCGTCCGAACCGGTGCTGATCGTCGACAGCCAAAGCCGCCGCATCCGCGAAGCCAATCCGGCCGCGCACCGCGTGCTCGATGCGCGCGAAGGCACGTTGGTCGGCAATCTTGCCAGCATGGTCGTCGTGCCCGAACAGCGTGACGATTTTGTCGCGTACCTGGGCGCCGCCGAAGCCGCCGACGATCTCGACCCCGCGATCCTGCGGTTGAACGAACACGGTGGCGATGCAAAATTTTCGGCGCGGCTGTTCCGCCAATCGCGCACCCCGATGCTGATCGTCCGCATCGAACCGGTCATCGCCGGCGCGGCCGAGCGGCGGATCGATGCGACGCTCTCCGACGTTGTCGAAAGGATGCCCGATGCGTTCGTGCTGGCCGATCGCGAGCTCAAGGTACTGACCGCGAACGCCGCTTTCGTCGAACTGGCGGAAATGCCGTCGGCCGATAGGATCGTTGGCGCCGGCCTTGGCACCTGGCTCGGTCGTCCCGGGATCGACCTCGATTTGATCGTGGGGCAATTGCGCGACCATGGTTCGGTGCGAAACTTGTCCACGATCTTCCGGGGCGCCGCCGGCGCGCAGGAAGAGATCGAGATTTCGGGCGTGATCGCCGCCATAAACGGCAACGATTGCTACGGCTTCACCATCCGCAATGTTGGCCGGCGCTTGCGCGATGTGCCGGTGGCCACGCGCGACATGCCACGCTCGGTCGATCAGTTGACCGAGCTGGTGGGGCGGATTTCACTCAAGGAAATCGTGCGCGAAAGCACCGACATGATCGAACGGCTCTGCATCGAAGCAGCACTGGCCTATACCTCCGACAACCGCGCATCGGCCGCCGAGATCCTGGGCCTCAGCCGCCAGAGCCTGTATTCGAAGTTGCACCGGCATGGCCTCGGCAACCTGGTTTCGGACACCAATTGACGCGCTGACTATCTGCCCGGCGATGCCGAAAGTGTAAATTCGGTTTGACGCATTCGGGTGTCAGCATTAGCCTTTACCGCATGGATATCTCCAGCGCTTCCCGTCCCCAAACACCATTGCCGGCCCCGCGCGACGTGCTGGAATTGCTCAAACCCGTCACCTGGTTCCCGCCGATGTGGGCGTTCATGTGCGGGGTCGTGTCATCGGGCATTATGGTGGCCGATCGGTGGCCGTTCCTGATCGCGGGTGTGTTGCTGTCCGGGCCGCTGGTGTGCGGGACCAGCCAGGCGGTGAATGACTGGTTCGATCGCCATGTCGACGCGATCAACGAACCTGCGCGGCCGATTCCCTCGGGCCGGATCGGTGGACGGTGGGGGCTCTGGATCGCGATCATCGGCACGGGCTTGTCACTGATCGTGGCGTGGACCGTTGGGCCGTGGGTGCTGGGCGCGTCATGCCTCGGGCTGGTCTGCGCCTGGGGCTACAGCGCGCCACCGTTCCGGTTCAAGGTCAGCGGCATATGGGGTCCGGCGGTGGTCGCGCTCACGTATGAAGGGTTGACCTGGTTCACCGGGGCGAGCGTGATGGCGGGCGCACTGCCGGCCGTGCACGTCCTGATCGTGCTCGCACTGTACAGCTTCGGCGCGCACGGGATCATGACGCTCAACGATTTCAAGGCGGTGGAAGGCGATCGCGCCACTGGGCTTCGCTCGCTGCCCGTGGTGATGGGGGTGGACGCGGCGGCGCGCCTCGCCTGCGTGGTGATGGCGGCGCCGCAATTCGTGGTCATCGGCCTGCTGGCTTCGTGGGGGCACCGGGTCGCGCCGGCGATCGTGGCGGCGCTGCTGGTCGGGCAACTGGTGCTGATGCGCCGGCTGCTGAGCGATCCGCGCAAGCACACGCCCTGGTACAACGCCACGGGAACAACGCTTTATGTGTTCGGGATGCTGGCATCGGCGCTTGGCCTTGGCGGAGCATTGGGCCTGTGAACCCGGCAGCGCCAGTCAGTTCCGGGCTCGGCTGGTTCGGGATCGTCCGTCTGGGCCTCGTGCAGAGCGCGATCGGGGCGATCGTCATGCTCGCCACATCGCTGCTAAACCGCGTAATGGTGGTCGAATACGCGCTGCCCGCGGCCATGCCCGCGGGGCTAGTGGCCTGGCATTATGCGGTACAGCTTTCGCGCCCGGTGTGGGGCCACGGTTCGGATCGCGGCCGGCGGAGGACGCCGTGGATCGTGCTGGGCATGGCCACGCTGGCGCTGGGCGCGTTGCTTTCAGTTGCCGCATTGGGCCTTCTTGCCGCGCGCTCGGGCTGGGGATTCGCGCTGGCGGTGCTGGCGTTTTCGATGATCGGCGCCGGGGTTGGCGCGGCGGGCACCTCGTTGCTGGCACTCTTGGCGACGCGGGTGGTGCCCGAACGGCGCGCGGCGGCGGCATCGATCACATGGATCATGATGATCACCGGCATCGTGATCACCGCCGGCGTGGCCGGGTCGCTGATCGATCCGTTCTCGTTGCCGCGCCTGGCACGAGTGGCGGGCGGCGTTGCAATAGGTGCGTTCGTGGTGGCTTTGCTGGGGGTGTGGGGTGTCGAAGGCCGCTCGCCGATCGCAGCGGCCGGCCCCGAGGGCGCCCTTGCCCTTGGCCCGGGCCCGTCGTTCGGCGTGGCGCTGCGCGAGATGATGGCCGATGACGAAGCGCGCCGCTTCACCATTTTCGTGTTTACCTCGATGCTGGCGTATTCGATGCAGGACCTGATCCTCGAACCGTTCGCCGGCCTGCTGTTCGCGTTCACGCCGGGTCAGTCGACCCAGCTTTCGGGCGTGCAGCATGCGGGCGTCTTGGCGGGCATGATCCTGGTCGGCGTGGGCGGCAGCGCCTTCGGCAAACGCACGCCCGAAGGCATGCGAAAGTGGATCATCGGCGGCTGCATCGGGTCTGCAATGGCGCTGGCCGGGCTTGCAATGGCCGCGCGTGTCGGTGCAGGCTGGCCGCTGGCCGCCAACATCGCCACGCTGGGCTTTGCCAATGGCGTGTTCGCAGTCGCGGCGATCGGGGCAATGATGGGGCTCGCGGGTGCCAACGGAGACGCCTCTGGTAGCGGCGGGCGCGAAGGCATCCGCATGGGCGTGTGGGGTGCGGCGCAAGCAATCGCGTTCGGGCTTGGCGGGTTGATCGGCGCGGTAGGAGTCGACGTCGGTCGGGCATTGACAGGCTCGGCACCCAAGACGTTCACGATCGTGTTCGGGATCGAGGCGTTGCTATTCCTCGTCGCCGCCTCGCTCGTGCTGCGCAGCGGTGCGCGAAGTGCCCCGCCTGTGCCGTCGCTCGCATGATCGACAGCTACGCCAGCTTCGACAGCTACGATTGCGTCGTTGTCGGCGGTGGCCCCGCTGGCGCCACGGCGGCAACCGAACTCGCCAAAGCCGGCCACCGCGTGCTGCTGCTCGACCGCGCCGGCCGCACCAAGCCCTGCGGGGGGGCCATCCCTCCCCGGCTGATCCGCGATTTCGCGATTCCCGATCATCTGATCGTCGGCCGGGCGTTGGCGGCGCGGATGATCGCGCCGTCGGACAACGTCGTCGACATGCCGGTCAATCGCGGTGGCAATCACGAAGGCTTCGTCGGTATGGTCGACCGTGACAGCTTCGACGAGTGGCTGCGCGAACGGGCAGCAACCGCGGGCGCCGAACGCCGCACCGGACGGTTCGACCGGATCGAGCGCGACCACGCAGGCGGCGCGGTGGTGGTCTATACTGCGCTAGACGATGGCGCAGAACACCGCGTTTCCGCGCGTTGCGTGATCGGCGCCGATGGCGCGCGCTCGCGCGTGGCCCGCGCGACGCTGGCCGATGCCGAACGCATGCCTTGCGTATTCGCATACCACGAGGTCATCCGCTCCCCCGCGCTGGCCGATCCGTCATTCGATCGCGGGCGATGCGACGTGTTCTACCAGGCAGAACTCTCACCCGATTTCTATGCCTGGGTGTTCCCGCACGGCGATACCGCCAGCGTGGGCGTGGGCAGCGCGCAGAAGGGCTTCGGTTTGCGCGATGCGGTCAGCCGCCTGCGCGCGCGCGAAGGGCTGGCCGATTGCGAGACGATCCGTTCCGAAGGCGCGCCGATCCCGCTGCGCCCGTTGCGCAAGTGGGACAACGGCCGCGACGTGCTGGTCACCGGAGACGCCGCCGGCGTGGTCGCGCCGGCTTCGGGCGAAGGCATCTATTACGCCATGGTGGCCGGCCAGGAGGCGGCCGGCGCGGCGGGCAAATTCCTGGTCACGGGCAACCCCAAGGCGCTGGCGCAGGCCCGCCGCCGCTTCATGCGTGCGCATGGGCGGGTGTTCTGGATTCTTGGGATCATGCAATATTTCTGGTATCGCAACGACCGGCGTCGTGAGCGCTTCGTTACGATGTGCGAGGACCGCGATGTGCAGAACCTGATCTGGCCGGCCTACATGAACAAGCAACTCGTCTATGCCAAACCGCTCGCGTACTTGCGTATTTTCGTCAAGGATATGCGCCATCTGCTCCAGACTGCGGCCTGACCCGAGATGAGCCGTGCCTGGCTGTTTCCCATCGTCATCGCCTTTCTTGCGGCGTCGATCATCGCGGTGCTGGGCGCCACGATCACCGAGATCGGCCCGTGGTATCACGGCCTGGTCCAGCCGCGCTGGGCGCCGCCCGATGCTGCTTACGGCGTGGCGTGGACCGCAATCTATGCGCTCAGTGCGCTGGCCGGGGTGGCCGGCTGGCTTGCTGCTGCCAATTGGCGCGAGCGTGAATGGCTGCTGGGCATGTTCGCGCTCAACGGCTTCCTCAATATCCTGTGGAGCCTGCTGTTCTTCCGGCTGCACCGGCCCGATTGGGCGATGATCGAATCGATCGCGCTGTGGCTGTCGGTGGCGGCGCTGATCGTGCTGATCTGGCGCCGATCGATGGGCGGGGCCGTGCTTTTGCTGCCGTACCTGATGTGGGTGACTTTCGCGGGCTACCTCAACATGACGATCGTCCACCTGAACGGACCGTTTCCCTGACCAAATCAATTGACACTCGGGCCATCAATGACGCGATGACCTGGTTGTTCACCAGCGGCCATGCCGTGGATTTCGTGCTGCTGGTGATCGGGATCGAGTTCGCCTGGCTGGTGGGCCGGCTGCGCTGGCGGGCAAGCGATGCGCTGCTGTGCCTGGGGCCGGGGGCGCTGATGCTGCTGGCGTTGCGGGGGGCGCTGGTGGGGCTCGATTGGTGCTGGATTGCGCTGCCGCTGCTGGCGTCGTTCCCGCTCAATCTCGCCGATCTGGCGCGGCGGTCACGCCAGCAAAAGTAACGCCCGACGACCGTAGCCGCCGGGCGATTCTCATCAGCTCTGGGTCTTGAGGTAAGCGATCACGTCCGCGCGTTTTTGCGGATCGGTGAGGCCGGCATAGCTCATTTTCGTGCCCGGCACGACGCGCTGCGGACCTTCGAGGTACTGGAACAGCTTCTCGGGCGACCAGGTGATGCCGCTGTTCTTGTTGGCTGCTGAATACGTGAAACCAGCGATCGAGCCCGCCTTGCGGCCCACGACGCCATGCAGCGACGGCCCGATCTTGTTTACGCCCGCTTCGATCGCGTGGCAGGTCATGCAGATCGCGAAGTCGGTTTTGCCGGCCGCCGCGTCACCGGTATAGCTGGCGAGCTTCACGCCGCTGACCGTGTCGGTGTTGTCCGCGGCAACAGCGGCTGCGGCTGGAGCAGCGGCGGGTGCGGCAGCAGCATCTGCAGCCTGCGTGGTGGTCGCGGCCGCAGGCGTGGTATCGGCCGTATCGGCTGAGTCTTCCTTTTTGGCACAGCCGGCGATCAACAGGCCCGACATAGCGAGCGCCAATCCGCCTAACCGCATTTTCGCTCCGGCCGAACGCACTTTCGTTCCAGATTGCATCATCGTGTTCTCTCCAGTGAAGAGCCCTTGCCAGGCTCCGTTAACAACCCGCACTTCCAGACTGTCCAATATTGGTTACGTTCGACATATCCAAGAAAAATATGCGCTCCGGATTTGCGTTGCACCGGCGCGAAACCACTGACCAGTGCGCGATTGCACTTAAGGGCACGTCGGCCATCGACCGTGGTTTTCCGCCGTCATCCGATGAAACGCATGACGAGCGCACGGCTTGACGGCCCGATTCACAGCGCCCGTTCAGATTCGAGCTTGACGAGGGGATAGGCTTGGTGGATTTCTTGAGTATGGGCTGACCAATCTCACACGTGAAAATGCCCGCCGTGCGCAGCACTTTCGGTTTGAAACCGGCATGCCTGCAAACGAATATCGATGCTGCGCAAAAAAAGGGCGAGTGGAGCGGGGAAGTCCGCCGGGTCAACTGACAGGGCAATTTGCCCGGCACCGGGTAACAGCCTGGTTCCGGGGACAACGGTCCGGAATTGCAGTTGTCTTTCGGCATTCCCGCCTTGGCGAGGAGGGTGCATTGCTGACACAAACAGAACGCGGTGGAGCCGAGTCGATCGACTGGATGGCCAGCCTGACGTACCGCAGCGAAGCCGCGCCGGTGCCGTCGGCAACCGAACTCGAATCACTGATTGCCGAAGCCAGAGGACGGAATCACAACGTCGGCATCACCGGTATGTTGCTTTACGACAGCGGGCGATATTTGCAGACGCTCGAAGGACCGCCCGATGCGGTTGAACGGCTGTGGTCGGCGATCAAGCGTGACCCGCGCCACGGACAGATCGAGCTGCTCAGCCAGCATATCGTGCCATCACGACTGTTTTCGGGCTGGGACATGCAGCTTTACGATCGCCGGGGCGGGAACGATCAGCGCGCGCCGGCCGTCAAGAAAGCGTCGATTTCGCTGGTCGACCATGTGCCGGCAACCGCGCGGTTCGCGCTCGATGGCGATGACGGCAAGCTCAACGCGCTGATTGCCGATCTGATCGCGCAAGGCTGGGTTGGCGATGCACTGGTCCGCCACCTGCTCGAACCCACCGCGCGCGCATTGGGCGATGCGTGGCTGGCCGACGATTGCTGCGAGGTCGACTTGACCATTGCGCTCAGCATGTTGCAACTTGCCGGCCACGCGGTCCATTCGCGACCGGCTGACAGCATCCGCCAAAGCCGCTACAGCATCCTGCTGGTCACGGCGCCGGGTGAACCGCACATGCTGGGATCGAGCTTGCTGAGCGATGTGTTCGGCAATGCCGGATGGTCGGTCGATATCGCGTTTCCGGACACCGACGAATCGCTGGCCAGGCAGCTTCTTGCGCAGCGGCCCGACGCGGTGGATATTGCCTTGTCCGAAGCCCTGCCACGCCATCATGCGCTGGTCAGGCTGCGCGATACAATCGAGAAATGCCGCGCCGCTTCGCCCGATGAAATGCTGGTGGTGTCGGTCGGCGGCCGCTTGTTCGCCGAAGCTGCCGCGACGGCGCGTTCGGTCGGCGCCGATCACGCACGCCTCAGCGCTGCGGGGACCAGCGTGCCCTTGGCCAAACTGATCGAGCAGCGCCGAACGCGAAGCTGATCTGGCTTCAAGCCCGCGCTACGGCCGGCAGGAATTCGGCGCCGCGTCGCGATACGAAATCACCGAACGCGGCCATCGCCGGTGACGATGAGCGATCGAGCAGGTTGACGGTAAACCACTGTCGCCGCACCGGCGTGTCGGTCACGTCGAGAATGACCAGCCGGCCCAGTTCGACTTCGGTGGCGATCGTATGCGCCGAAATGAACGCCACGCCGAGCCCGGCCATCACCGCCTGCTTGATCGATTCGTTCGACCCGAATTCGGGGCCCAGCCGATCGGTCCGGCCGGGTACGTCGGCAAAGAACAGTTCGAGCGAACTGCGCGTGCCCGAGCCGTGCTCACGCACCAGGAACGTTTCCCCGGCAATCCGGCGCTTGGAAATGTGGCGGTCGGCGGTCAGCGGGTGGCCGGGTGCAGCGATGATCACCAGCGGATGTTCGCCGATCAGGAACGATTGCACCGCAACCTGCCATGGCGGGCGCCCCATCAGCGCCACATCGACATTGCGTTCGGCAAGATCGGTCACGATCGCGGCGCGGTTGCCGATCCGCAGCCGCACTTCGATGCCGGGAAATTCGGCCATGAATGCCGCAGCCAGCGCGGGAGCGAAGTACTTGGCAGTCGACACCGCGCCGAACCGCAGGATGCCGCGCCCCGACTCGCGCACCCCGATCAGTTCGTCGGCAAGCTGGTTGAGCCGCGCGTCGATGGCTTGCGCAGCCGCGATCACTGCAAGGCCGGCGGTGGTGGCGCGAAAGCCGTCGCGCGTGCGGTCGAACAGCGCGCTTTCCAGTTCGGCTTCGGCTTGCTGGATCTGCAGGGTGACCGCCGACGGGGTCAGGCCCAGTTCGCGCGCGGCCAGGTTGATCTTGCCCAGCCGATTGACCGCAAGCACGGCGCGCAACTGGCGGAGGGTTATCTGGCGCACCGCGCAGACTAAGGAAAGTTTATTCACAATGTCAAGATAATGAACTTTACCAAATTCAAGCACGATGGCTTTCTGCACTCAACCGAGCGTCAAACAGGCCGCCGGGTGGGAGAGTCGGATGATCGAGCGAAGCCTTGACGCGCATCTCGCTCGCCATGCCACATCGGGCGCAGATCACGCCGCAGCCGTCGCCGCAACGATCGCCCTGCTTGCCCAAACCGGTGTCGGCATTGCCGAAACGATCGCCGAAGGTGCAACGGGTGGCGCACTGGCCGATGCGATCGGTGCCGCAAACAGCGATGGCGATAGCCAGCGCGGGCTCGATCTGCTGGCCGACGAACGGTTTCTGACCGCGGTTACCGAATCGCCGGTCGGGCTCTATGCCTCCGAAGAACTGGCCGAGCCGGTGAAGATCGGCACCGACCGCCCGCTGGCGCTGGCAATCGATCCGCTCGATGGATCATCGAATATCGATACCAACGTGCCGATCGGCACGATCTTTTCGATCCGGCCGATCACCGTTGAAACCTCGGCCGATGCGCTCGCGCCGTTCCTGCGCTCGGGCCGTGAGCAAATCGCCGCGGGTTTTCTGATCTACGGTCCGCAGACCGCGCTGGTGCTCACGCTCGGGCACGGCACCCAGATCTTCGTTTATTCGCGCGCGGAGGGCGGCTTCAACCTTGCGATGCCGTCAGTGGCGATCTCGCGCAAGACCCGCGAATTCGCGATCAACGCGTCCAACTACCGGCATTGGGATGAAAGCGTGCGGCTCTATTTCGACGATTGCATCAAGGGTGGCCACGGGCCTCGCGAAAGCGAATTCAACATGCGCTGGATCGCCTCGCTGGTGGCCGAGGCCTACCGCATCTTCGTGCGCGGCGGGGTGTTCCTCTATCCCGGCGACAAGCGGCGCGGCTATGCGCATGGGCGGTTGCGGCTGGTTTATGAGGCGCATCCGATCGCGATGCTGGTCGAACAGGCCGGAGGTTTGGCCACAGACGGCATCGAACCGATCCTCGATGTTGCCGCAACCGCGCTGCACCAGCGCACCCCGCTGGTGTTCGGTTCGACTGCCGAAGTCTCACGTATCGGCCGCTATCATTCGCTGCCCAGCCAGATGGCTGAACGCGCGCCGTTGTTCGGCAAGCGCGGCCTGTTCCGAGCCTGACGCCGATGTCCGCACGCCACCCCATCATCTCGATCACCGGTTCCTCCGGCGCCGGCACCACATCGGTCAAGCGCATCTTCGAGCAGATCTTCCGGCGCGAGCGCGTCGAGGCCGCCTATATCGAAGGCGACGCCTTCCACCGCTACAACCGCGCCGAGATGACGGCGAAGGTTGCGGAGGAGCAGCGGCTCGGCAATCCGAACTTCACGCACTTCCATGCCGATGCGAACGAGTTGGAACGGCTCGAAGCCGTGTTCGCGCAGTTCGGCGAAACCGGCACCGGCCAGGCCCGCACGTATATTCACGATGACGCCGAAGCGACGCTGCACGGCGTGCCACCCGGAACTTTCACCGATTGGCAGGATTTCAGCCCAAGCGACGTGCTGTTCTACGAAGGCCTTCACGGCTGCGCGGTGACCGACACGATCGACATCGCCCGCCATGCCGACCTGAAGATCGGCGTCGTGCCGGTGATCAACCTGGAGTGGATCCAGAAAATCCACCGCGATCGCGCCACGCGGGGCTATTCGGCAGAAGCGGTGATGGACACGATCCTGCGGCGGATGCCCGATTACGTGCGCTTCATCACGCCGCAGTTTTCGCTGACCGATATCAATTTTCAGCGCGTGCCGATCGTCGACACGTCGAATCCGTTCGTCGCCCGGTGGATTCCGACGCCTGACGAATCGATGCTGGTGATCCGTTTTGCCAATCCGCGCGGGATCGATTTTCCGTACCTGCTGTCGATGGTGCCGCAGTCGTTCATGTCGCGGCCCAACTCGATCGTGATGCCCGGCAACAAGCTCGACATCGCGATGCAACTGATCCTCACCCCGCTGATCCTGCAACTCATCGAGCGCAAGCGGCGGATGATGTAACGGTGGAGGAGAACTGAATCATGGCTCGCATCACGCTTCGCCAGTTGCTGGATCACGCTGCCGAGCGCGATTATGGCGTGCCCGCGTTCAACATCAACAACATGGAGCAAGGCCTGGCGATCCTGCAGGCAGCGCAGGCGTGCGATGCGCCGGTGATCCTCCAGGCCAGCCGCGGCGCGCGCAGCTATGCCGGCGACATCATGCTGTCCAAGATGATGGAAGCGCTGGAGGCGATGTTCCCCGCGATCCCGCTGTGCATCCACCAGGACCACGGCAACAATGTCGCCACTTGCATGACCGCAATCCAGCACGGCTTCACCAGCGTGATGATGGACGGGTCGCTCAAGGAAGACGCGAAAACACCCGCCGATTACGCCTACAACGCCGGCATCACCGCCGAAGTGGCGCGGCTGGCGCATATGGTCGGCGCGTCGGTCGAGGGCGAGCTGGGGTGCCTTGGCAGCCTCGAAACCGGAAAGGGCGAGGCCGAGGACGGCCACGGCTTCGAAGGCGCGCTCGATCGCGCAATGCTGCTGACCGATCCCGACGAGGCCGAGCGGTTCGTCGCAGAAACCAAAGTCGATGCGCTCGCCATCGCGCTCGGCACCAGCCACGGCGCCTACAAATTCAGCCGCAAGCCCACCGGCGACATCCTGGCGATGGACGTGATCGAGCGCATCCACGCGCGGCTGCCCAACACGCATATCGTGATGCACGGATCGTCGTCGGTGCCCGAGGAATGGCAGGAGATATTCAACGCCCACGGCGGCGAAATGCGCGAGACTTACGGGGTGCCGGTCGAGGAGATCGTCAAGGGCATCCGCATGGGCGTGCGCAAGGTCAACATCGACACCGACTTGCGCCTTGCCGCCGCCGCCGAATTCCGCCGCATCGCGGTAACGAAGCCCGACGAGTTCGACCCGCGCAAGTTCCTCAAGCCATCGATGGACGCGATGGCTTCGATCTGCCGCGCCCGCTTCGAGGCCTTCGGCACCGCCGGCCAGGCTTCACAAATCAAGCCAATCCCGATGGCCGATATGGCCAAACGCTATTCATCGGGGGCGCTCGATCCGCGCTCCGCCACTCTAGCCGCCGCGTAGGAGACCAACCCATGAACATGGAACCCAGGATCGATCCCAAGGCCCGCTATGCCGCCGGCGTCATGGAATACGCCAAGATGGGCTATTGGGAGCCCGACTATGTGCCCAAGGACACCGACGTCATCGCGCTGTTCCGCATCAGCCCGCAGGACGGGGTGGACGAGATCGAGGCGGCAGCGGCGGTGGCAGGCGAAAGCTCGACTGCGACGTGGACGGTGGTGTGGACCGACCGGCTGACGGCTGCCGAAAAGTATCGCGCCAAGTGCTACCGCGTCGATCCCGTGCCGAATTCACCGGGGCAGTATTTCGCCTACATCGCCTACGATCTCGACCTGTTCGAGAGCGGATCGATCGCCAATCTTTCGGCATCGATCATCGGCAACGTGTTCGGATTCAAGCCGCTGAAGGCGTTGCGGCTCGAGGATATGCGGCTGCCGGTGGCGTATGTGAAGACATTCCAGGGGCCGGCGACCGGGATCGTGGTCGAGCGCGAACGCATGGACAAGTTCGGACGTCCGCTGCTTGGCGCCACCGTGAAGCCGAAGCTCGGCCTGTCGGGGCGCAACTACGGGCGCGTGGTCTATGAGGCGCTAAAG
>NZ_JANXWG010000151.1 GCF_025351285.1 Novosphingobium sp. | reverse complement strand
GCCGATCACGCTCTGGAAGTCGCGCACCATCGCGGGGTAGGGATGCGGGCCGGCGGCGGTGCCGATGCAATAGAACGTGTCGGCGACATTGGTGACCCAATCGCGCAAGGCTTCGTTCATGGCGTCCTTCAGCGTGCGCGCGCCCGATTGCACCGGTACGACTTCGGCGCCCAGCATCTTCATGCGGAACACATTGGGCTTCTGCCGCTCGACGTCGACCGCGCCCATATAGACCACGCATTTGAGACCGAAGCGCGCGCAGGCGGTCGCCGTGGCGACCCCGTGCTGGCCCGCGCCCGTCTCGGCGATGATGCGCGGCTTGCCCATGCGGCGGGCGAGCAGGATCTGCCCCATCACATTGTTGATCTTATGCGCGCCGGTGTGGTTGAGTTCGTCGCGCTTGAAGTAGATCTTGGCGCCGCCGAGATGCTCGGTCATGCGCTGCGCGAAATAGAGCGGGCTCGGCCGGCCGACATAGTGTTCGAGCAAGTCCTCGAACTCCGCGGCAAAGGCCGGGTCTTGCTTGGCCTTGCGGTATTCGCGTTCCAGTTCGAGCACCAGCGGCATGAGCGTCTCGGCGACGAAACGGCCGCCGAACTGGCCGAAGTGGCCACGGTCATCTGGGGTGTTGCGGAAGCTGTTGCGGGGTTCGGTCGTCATGCTTGGCCACTGGCAGACAGGCGGCGAATTGTCCAGTTTGGCGTCCTAAAGTGCGGCGCGAATTGCCTTGCAGAATGCCGCGATCTTGTCGGCATCTTTCACGCCGGGCGCGGATTCGACGCCCGACGAGACATCGACCAACGGCGCAGCGGTCGCTCGTGCGGCGTCCGCCACATTGTCGGGAGCCAGTCCGCCTGCCAGCCCCCAGGCCAGCTTGCCACGCCATGCCGCCAGCAGCGACCAGTCGAACACCAGTCCCATGCCGCCGGGCAGCGTGCCTTTGGGCGTTTTCGCGTCGAACAGGATCATGTCGGCGGCTCCGGCGTAGGCTTCGGCGCGGGCGATATCCTTCGCGCTGGCAACCGAGACGACTTTCCAAACCGGAATGCCCAGTTCGCCGCGCAACTGCGCAGCGCGGGCGGGGGTTTCATGTCCGTGCAACTGGATCACATCGAGGCTGGCTGCTTTGGCTGCATCGTGGATTGTGGCATCCGTGGCATCGACGAACACGCCGACCAGCTTCGCCCGGCCCGCGTTGCGTGCGGCTAACGCAGCAGCATCGGGCAGAGCGACGTTGCGCGGGCTGGGCGCGTAGAACATCAGGCCGAGATAATCCGCGCGGGCTTCAACCGCTGCGTCGAGCACGGCGGGTTCGCGGATACCGCAGATCTTGATCAGGGGTGTGGGCATTGGATCGATTTACAAACCCGTTCGTCCTGAGCCTGTCGAAAGACTGCTCTTCTGCTTTATCGCCCTAGAAGAAAGAACGGCCCTTCGACAAGCTCAGGGCGAACGGGGGTGGTTACGCTCTGTGTAGCCTGCGCCCTCAGGGGGCCAGTTCGAACTGCACCGTCACGTTGGCGCTCAGGTTCACTTCGCCAGCCTCGACCGGAGCCGCAGCGGCGTCCATCGCCTTGGCGCGCGCGAACATCATCGGTTGCGCGAAATTGCCGCCGCCCTCGGCAATCGACACGATCCGCAGCACGCGCATTCCGGCGGCGCGGGCGTAGAGATCGGCGCGGGCGCGAGCGGTTTTCATCGCTTCGAGCCGGGCCTCGTCCAACGCGGTGGAGGGTTCGTCGACGGTAAAGCTGGGTCCGTTGATCTGGTTGGCGCCGGCAGAAACCAGCGCATCGATCGTGGTGCCATAGGCATCGAGCTTGCGCTGGCGGACGTTCACCTGGTTCGACACCTGGTAGCCGATGATCACCGGACCGACCGTGCGACGCGGGCGGATTGCCGGCTGCGCCGTCTGCTCCTCGTAAACTGGCGAGACCGAAAGGTTGCTGGTCTGGATATCGCGCGAGGCGACGCCCGCTTTCTTCAGTTCGGCGATTACCGCGGTCATCGCCTGCGAATTGGCCGAGAGCGCTTGTGACGCGGTCTTGCCTTGCGTGGTCACGCCGGCGGTGAACACCGCAAGGTCGGGCGCGCGGTGGGCCTGGCCTTCGGCGCTGATTGTCAGCATCGTATCGCCAGGCGCCATCAGGCTGCCGTCGGTGGCGGGTGTCGCGGCGTGCGCGGTTAGCGGGAGCAGGCAGGCCAGCGCGACGGCCAGGGGCGTGCGGCGCAAGGCGGGGGGGAGGTGGGTCAAGAACAGGATCCTTTGTCGCAGGGATGATGGCCGCTGCTCGGCCAGCGCGGCTTACGCGAGACTGAACGGGTTTCGGAAGCCGTGGTTGCAGCCCGCAACGCTTACTTAAGGCCTCGGCTCGTAAACCGGACGCTTAACGCAGCGGGGGCTGGTATGATCAGGGTGGCAGTGGGCGGCATGGTCGCTTTGGGGGCCGTGGGTTCGGTTTATCTGGTGGGCTTTCGCCCGCCGCCCGACGAGTTCGCGCTGGGCCGAGCGCAAGCTTACCAACGGCTTGCGACCGCGCCGCTTCGCAGCAAGAAGGATGGCGTGTTCCGGGGCATTCCGGTTAACGTGCACGGCAACGGGCTGGGCGATCTGCACTGGGATGCAGGCGGCCAGGCCTGCACGCTGGGGCTGACGCGCTTGTCCGACATTTCGACCAGGGTTGCGGTGTCCTGCACGGGGATCGACAGCCTGAGCGCCGAGCATTTGCGCGATCGGGTGATCGAACAAGTCGATGCCACGCTGACCGGGCGACCCTTCGATCCGCGCAAGGCCGATGGTGCGACGTCGTATCGCTGGCCCGCTCCGCCGGTGGCCCTGGCACAATCGGCATCACCCACCCAATTGCCGACGCGCCCGGCCGGAATGGTCAATGCCAGCGACAGCGATGCCGGTCCGCCGCTCCCGGCCGATCCGGCGGAGGGACACGAGCAGTAAATCCTAGCGCTTGCCGCGCGCAGTGGGCGGCGTGATGTCGTATGCATAACGCGAAACGTGGCGCGAACGGCGCGAATCAGCCGCGATGTGGCTGAAGTGCGCGGTTTGCGGATCGTATTCGAAGCCGAAATTGCCTTGTGTCGAATCGCAGACGAAGAACGGTTCGAGCGCGTAATATTGCGCCGGATCGTGTTCGGGGTGGCGGTCCATCAGTTCTTCGCGCAGCGCGGGAAGCTCCGCGCTGCGCAGCACATTGCCGATGATCAGCCGCTGGGCGCCACGCGTCACGCCGACATATTGCCGGACCCACTGGCTCGCGACGAACTTTGCGCCGTCGCCGAGCGGCGTGGCGGGCTTGTTGGCCGCCGGTGATACGGCGGGTGCGGCGGCCAGCGCGGAAGGCAGTCCGGCTTCGAGCTTCGAGATTACCGCCGCTTCGGGCATCCAGTGCCCGTCGATCGGCCTGGCCGCGCGGCGGGCGCAGGGCCTGAGCATGGCGGTCGCAGCATCGCCGGGCAGCGCAAAAGCCCCATCGGGCAAGGCGGCGGCGCGCACCGCGCGGTGGAGATCGCCGAAGCTGGTAACCGCGATCAGTGTGACAAGGCCCCCGGCCAGTCCCGCGATCACGCCCGTTCGCCGTGTTATTTTCATGGCGCCCGCCTCATCCGACTCGGCTCCGGGCGCGCGCGCTCAGAGCGTGCCTTCGATGGCGCGGGCGGCGGTAAGCGGATCATCGGCGCGGCTGATCGGGCGGCCGATCACCAGCACGCTGGCGCCGGCATCGCGCGCGGCGCGGGGCGTGACGATGCGTTTCTGGTCGCCTGAAGCCGTGACTGTGCCAGCCGTGCGCAGGCCGGGCACCACGATGAATGCATCCTTCCAGCGCTTGTGCACATCACCCACTTCGTGTCCCGAACAGACCACGCCATCGAGCCCGGCCTCGCGCGCCAGATCGGCCAGCCGCAAAACCTGATCGTGCGGGGCATTGGACACCCCGACGCTGGCGAGATCGCCCGCATCGAGGCTGGTCAGCACCGTCACGCCCACCACCTTGCAATGATCGCCCGCCGCGGCCTTGGCGTCTTCCATCATCGCGCGCCCGCCGCTGGCGTGGACGGTGACGATCGCGGGCTGGAGCACGTGGATCGCCTGCATCGCGGCTGCGACGGTGTTGGGAATGTCGTGCAGCTTCAGGTCGAGGAAGATCGGCAGCCCGATCTTGGCGACTTCGTGGACACCATGGTGGCCATGCGCGCAGAAGAATTCGAGCCCCAGCTTGATCCCGCCGATGTGCCCGCGCACCTTTTGCGCCAGCGCGATGGCTGCATCGAGCCGCGGCAGATCGAGCGCGAGATAAACCGGATTGGTCATTTTATCTCGGTAGCGATGGGCGTGTTGCCGGGTTGCGTCGGCAGTCCGATGGATTGCGCCAGCGAGCTTTCAAGCGTGCTGATCCTGCGGGTAAGTCGCCAATTCAAAGCGCGGTGAAGCAGCCACATCGGCAGCAGCCCAAGCGCGAAGAACACCAGCGCGATGAAGCCTACGGGCCAGTCGAAGTGCAGGTAGCCGTTTTCGATCGGCCAGAAATTCACCGGCGCCTTGCCCCAGTTCATCGCGACGAACGCGACGAGAAATGCGGTGATCGTCACCCAGACCACTGTGCGAATGATATTCATGCAAACTTTCCCCGTACTGCGCGCACCCGTTGTGCCGAGGTCAACCGGTTGTTAGGCGGATTGGCCCGCAAAGGGAAGGCCGCGAAGGTGCGGCCATGTCAGGACGCCGGCTGCGACAGGAATGCGTCGACGTCCTGTGCGGAACGGTCGGGGGTTTCCTCCATCGGCAAGTGCCCGATGCCGGGGTAGACGATCTTGCGCGAACCCTTGATCCGCGCAGCAAACCAATCCGCACCGCTGGCGGGGATCAACTTGTCCTCGGCGCCCCACAGGATCAGCGTGGAGACGGTAATGCTGGCCACCTGCGCCGCGTTATCGGCGTGCACGCGCGTCACTTCGCTGCGTAGCCGGGTCGCGCGGCGGTTGCCGGGGTAGCGGTTGAGGTCGCGGTAACGGTCGATCACTGCGTCGGACACTATCGCCTGGTTCGACACCGTCTGGTGCAGCGATTGTGCGAACACGCTGCGCGGCGAGATGTAATCCACCAGCCGGTTGATGCCCGGCGTGCGCAGCATGCGGAAACCCAGTGGCAGCTTGCGGTTCGGGTCTTCGGGAGGGCCGGCCGCATCGACCAGGATCAGCTTCACAACCTTGTCGGGGTGCACGGACGCATATGCCCACGCCACCCCGCCGCCCATCGAATTGCCCGCCAGCGCGAACTTGCTCACGCCCATTCGCACCATCAGCGCATCGAGCGTGCCGGTGAACGCGTCCGCATCGTACTGGTCAGTCGGGTTCGGGCCGGTGAGGCCGTGGCCGATCTGGTCGAGGCTGATCACGCGGTATTTTGCGCCAAGCCGCGCCACCCACGGCTCCCACGTGTGGAGCGAGGCGTTCGAGCCGTGGAGCAGCACCAGCACCGGTCCGTCCTTGTTGCCCTGATCGCGCACGTGCATCGTCAGCCCGCCGCCAATGTCGATGAACTGCGAAGGCGGCGCGCCGTATTTCGCGCGCATCGTCGCCCGGTCGCTGTCGGGCGCATAACCGATCAGCACCAGCGCCGCGATCAGCACCAGCAGCCCACCGCCGATCCACTTCAGCGCGCGCTTCATCGCCGGCTTACTCGCCGAACACGCGCGCGAAGATCGTGTCAACGCGGGCGAGGTGGTAATCGAGGTTGAAACTGGCCTCCAGGTCGGCCGCGCTGATCTTGGCGGCAACCTCGGCGTCGGCCTTGAGCAGTTCGAGCAGCGACAGCGCGCCGTCCGATTCCCACACCTTCATCGCGTTGCGCTGGACTGCGGCATAACTGTCCTCGCGGCTCAAGCCCGCCTGCGTCAGCGCCAGCAGCACGCGCTGCGAGTGAACCAGCCCGCCCATGCGATCGAGGTTCTTCTGCATCCGCACCGGATAAATCAGCAGCTTGTCGATCACTCCGGTCAGCCGGCCCAGCGCGAAATCCAGCGTGATCGTGGCATCGGGCGCGATGTAGCGTTCGACCGACGAATGCGAAATGTCGCGTTCGTGCCACAGCGCCACGTTCTCCATCGCCGGCACCACGGCCGAACGCACCATGCGCGCGAGGCCGGTCAGGTTCTCGGTCAGGATCGGGTTGCGCTTGTGCGGCATCGCCGACGAGCCCTTCTGGCCGGGCGAGAAATACTCTTCGGCTTCAAGCACTTCGGTGCGCTGCAAGTGGCGCACTTCCACCGCGAGCCGTTCGATCGAGCTGGCGATCACGCCCAGCGTGGCGAAAAACATCGCGTGGCGATCGCGCGGGATCACCTGCGTGGAAACCGGTTCGACTTCCAGCCCCAGCTTCTCGGCGACATATTCCTCTACCGCCGGATCGACGTTGGCGAACGTGCCGACCGCGCCCGAAATTGCACACGTCGCGATCTCTGCCCGCGCCAGCACCATCCGCGCGCGGCAGCGGGTGAACTCGGCGTAAGCCTGCGCCAGTTTCAGCCCGAATGTGGTTGGCTCCGCGTGGATGCCGTGGCTGCGCCCGATCGTGGGGGTGTGCTTGTGTTCGAACGCGCGCGTCTTGATCGCCGCCAGCAGCGCATCGAGATCGGCGATCAACAGGTCCGAAGCGCGCGCCAGTTGCACCGCCAGCGTGGTGTCGAGCACGTCCGAACTGGTCATGCCCTGGTGCATGAAGCGTGCCTGCTCGCCCACTTGTTCCGAAACCCAGGTCAGGAATGCGATCACATCGTGCTTGGTCACCGCCTCGATCGCGTCGATCGCGGACACGTCGATCACGGGCTTCGTGGCCCACCAGTCCCACAGCGCCTTGCCCGCGCTGGCGGGCACCACCCCCAGTTCACCCAGCTTGTCGGTGGCGTGCGCCTCGACTTCGAACCAGATCGCGTAACGCGCCTCGGGCTCCCAGATCGCGGTCATCGCGGGGCGGCTGTAACGGGGGACCATGTGCGACTCCGATGCGCTTTTTCGCTGCTGCCGCTAGGGCGCGCGGGCGCCAAAGGCAAGCGCACGCCGATTTGTAACGCGAACCCGCCAGCGTGCGAATAGCGCGTCGGGGGATCACGAGGCCATGCAGTCGATTCAAGCAAAGTTGGCCGAGGAACGGCTTTCCCCGTTCGTGCGCGTGACGTTGCGCGTGTGGATCAAGGGTGCGCTGGCGCTGCTGGCGGTGGCGCGGCCGGTGTTCGACGTGGTGGTGCGGATCGAACTTGCGCAGACCATGCTGCGCGCCAGCTTCACGATGATGATGACGCATTCCACATGGGCGGCGACCGAGGCGATCATCGGACTGATCGCGCCATTCCTGCTGATGGCCGGCCTCGCCACGCGCGTTTCTGCGACCGCGCTGGCGCTGCTGATCTGCGCGGGCTGGCGCGGAGCAACTCTCGATGCCGGCAGCCTGGTCCTGCTCGCGCTGCTCGGCTGGTATGCCTTGCGCGGCGCCGGCGCGGTCTCGATCGACCGGGCAATCGCGCGCGGGCTGGGCGACAGCGCCTTGCCGCTGGCCGCTCCGGTCACGCGAATGCTGGCCTGGGTCAGTCGCCAGCTTGCACCGCTGTGGCTCACGGCCATGCGCCTGTGGCTGGCGGCGACTCTGCTGGCTGCGGGCGGATGGATCACCCCCGATACCCACGTGCTGCCCATCGGCTTGTTCGGGCTGGCGGTGCAAGCGCTGGTCCTGCCGCTGGCGGTGCTGATCGCGCTGGGGCTGGCCATGCCGCTCACCATGCTGCTGGTATTCCTCAACCTCGGCACCGCCATGGTGATGGACGGGCATGTCGGGTTGCTGCTGTTGCCGACCATGGTGCTCGGGCTGCTCGCGTTCGAAGGCGCGGGTACGCTTTCGCTCGATGCGCTCAGCCGCCGCTGGCTGGACCGCAACGTGCTGTTCGATCGCCGCTTCGAAGACGTGCCCGCGCATTGGCCACATGTTGTCGTGGTAGGTGCCGGGTTCGGCGGAGTGGCCGCGGTCAACCGGCTGAAGCGGCTCCCCGTGCGGGTGACGCTGATCGACCGCAACAATTACCACTTGTTCCAGCCGCTGCTGTACCAGATCGCCACCGCCGCGCTGTCGCCGGCCGATGTTGCCACACCGATCCGCAGCCTGTTCGCCGCCGATGGCAACGTGCGCGTGCTGCTGGGCACGGTCGAGGCGATCGACCCGGCGGCCAAAGTGGTGACGCTGGCGTGCGGCACGATCGCCTACGATACGCTGCTGCTCGCGACCGGCGCCACGCACAGCTATTTCGGCCGCGACGAATGGGCGGCCTTCGCGCCCGGGCTCAAGACGATCGAGGACGGCACCGCGATCCGTGCGCGCGTCCTGACGGCATTCGAACGCGCCGAAGCCAGCGACAACCCCGCCGACGCCGCACGATTGCTGACATTCGTGATCGTCGGCGCGGGGCCGACCGGGGTCGAACTGGCCGGCGCCATCGCCGAACTGGCGCACCAGGGGCTGCGGCGCGAATACCGCAACATCGATCCGTCGCGGGCGCGGATCGTGCTGGTCCAGTCTGGCCCACGCGTGCTGCCGAGCTTTCCCGAAGCGCTTTCGGCGCAAGCCGCCGCCGCTCTGACGCGGCTAGGCGTCGAAATCCTGCTCGATTCGCGTGTCACCGGCATCGACGGCTGCGGGGTGAAACTGGCTAGCGGGCAGACGATCGCCACGCAAACCGTGCTGTGGGGCGCGGGCGTTGTGGCATCCCCCGCCGCGCGCTGGCTGCGGTGCGAAACCGACCGTTCGGGCCGCGTGGTGGTCGATGGCCAGTTGCGCGTGGCTGGCTTCGCAGACGTCTACGCGATCGGCGACACAGCCGCCTCGTCGGGCTGGAACGGCAAGCCGGTCCCCGGTCTGGCCCCGGCCGCCAAGCAGGCGGGAGAGCACTTCGCCAAGGCCGTCGAACAGGCGTTGCTCGGCCGCCAGGCGGCGCCGTTCGCCTACAAGCATCAGGGCAGCCTCGCCACGATCGGCCGCAAGAGCGCGGTCGCCGATTTCGGCTGGATCAGGCTGAGCGGCGCGCCGGCGTGGTGGCTGTGGGGCGCGGTCCACGTCGGGTTCCTGGCAGGCTTCCGCAACCGCGTGGCTGTGCTGGTCAACTGGGGGTGGTCGTACTTCACGATGCGACCGGGTATAAGGTTGATCACCGATAGCTCGCATCCGGGCACCAAGGGAACCTGATCGATGATCATCATAACCGGCTCCGCCATACTCAAACCCGAAACCCGCGATGCCGCAATCGTGCTCGGCGCCGAACACAGCGCGCGATCGCGCGCCGAACCGGGCTGCATCGCGCACAATGTCCACATCGATGCAGAGGATCCGCGGCGGCTGGTGTTCCTTGAATTGTGGGCCGATCTGGCGTCGGTGAAGACGCACTTTGCGGTGCCGGCGTCGGGCGCCTTCGTCCGCGCGCTGTCCGGGATGACCCAAGGGCCGCCCGAAATGAAGATATTCGAAGCCGAAGACGTGACCGCCGCTCTGCGCGGATAAGCGGTGCTATCCTGCCTTGGCGTGCTGTGGCATCAGCGGGGCACGAACGAATTTCCCGGGAGAATGAACATGATGAAGCCAAAAACATGGATGATCGGTGCGGCGCTGTTGGCCATGACCACGGGCGGCGCGTTGATGGCAAAGGCGCCCGCGGCCAGCGCCGCGATTGCCGCCGCCCTGGCCGCGCCCGATCGCACCAAGGCCGATACCGACCATGATGCCGATCGCAAACCGGGCGTGATCGTGGCGTTTGCGGGGATCAAACCCGGCGACAAGGTGGGTGATTTGATCCCGGGACGCGGTTATTTCACGCGCATCTTTGCCCATGTGGTCGGGGAAAAGGGCCACATCTATGCCATCGTGCCCGCCGAATTCATCGAGAAGAATCCCAAGGGCGGCGATGCGATCAAGGCGGTTGCGGCCGAACCCGCGATGAAGAACGTCAGCGTTGTGGTTACCCCGGCCGGCGCGCTGAACGCGGGCGCGCCGCTCGACGTGGTGTTCACAGCGCAGAACTACCACGACGTCTATGGCTATTTCGGCGCCGACAAGGCGGCGGCGATGAACGCGGCGGTGCTCAAGATGCTCAAGCCGGGCGGGCGCTATGTGATCGAGGATCACATCGCGCCGGGGCTGACCGACCCTGCGGTGATCACCAAGGTGCACCGCATCGACCAGGCCACCGTCAAGAAGCAGGTCCTGGCGGCAGGGTTCAAGTTCGACGGCGAATCGATCGTGCTGCACAACGCCGCCGACACGCACGACAAATCGGTGTTCGACCCGGCATTGCGCGGGCACACCGACCAGTTCGTGATGGCCTTCCACAAGCCCAAATAGCGCAGCCGGTCATCCCCAGCGGAAGTCGATCGCCGTCTCGCCGCTGGTCGCGCCGCCTGCTTCGAAGCGGCGTTCGATGATCGTACTGGCGCCGTGGTGGTCGATCAGCACCAGCGTGGAACAGCGGGTGCAGTAGGCCGGGTTGCGGATGAATACTGCAGAGAAGGGTGATTCGGGGCCGGATTCGCCGGGGATTGCTGGTGGAAGGGTCTCGTCGGCGAGCGCGGTGAACAGCGGTTCGGTGGTCTCGGCATCCGCCTCCAGCCAGCGGGCGAGGGCGGCGGTCAGCGCGCGGGTTTTGGGCCAGGGCGGGTCGAACGGGCCGTTCGACAAGCCGTGCAAGCCGGGGCCGAGGGCGGTGCGTTCGATGGGATGGTTGGTCAGCAGCCACAAGGCGTCGGGGCTGGCGGCGAACAGATTGCACGGGTTGTAGGCGGTTAGCGGGATCGTTCGCGGATCGGCACCGTGGAGCAGGTCGGTCACCAAGGCGCCGCGCGATGGTCGATCGGGCTGCGGGAAACCTTCGGCGCGATGGTTGGTGACGAGCACGAAGCGCGGGGCCATTCCGTCGCTCACGCCCAGCCAGGTGCCGCCCGATTGCAGATCGCGGCCGCAGATCAGCCCGGCATTGCGCGCCAATGGGCTGGCAGGCCGGGCGTGGAATTCATCGCGGTTGGCGAGCGCGACCAACTTCCAGCGCGGGTGCGCTTCCCAGGCCAGTGCGGCGATGCACACTCAGATCAGCCCCTTGGCCTTGAGCGAGACATGCCCCTCGCGCCCGATAATCACGTGATCGTGGACGCTGACGTCAAGCAGTCTCCCCGCCTCGATGATGCGCTGGGTGATCTGGATGTCCGCGCGGCTCGGCTGCGGTGAGCCGGATGGGTGATTGTGGACCAGGATCAGCGCCACCGCGCCGATATCGAGCGCCTTGCGGATCACCTCGCGCGGGTGGATCGCGGCTTCGTCGATCGAGCCATCGCCGACGTGGTGATCGAGGATCAGCCGGTTCTGACTGTTGAGATAGAGCACGCGCACCCGCTCCACCGTCAGGTGCGCCATGTCGATCGTCAGGTAATCGATCAGCGTCTGCCAGCTTCCCAGCACCGGCAATTCGCTGGCCTGCTGGCGCGCCAGGCGCCGCGCGGCGAGCGCTACGATGCGCAAGGCCGCGGCGCTGCTTTCGCCCATTTCGGGGTGGAGCGCGAGCGTGCGCGGATCGGCCATCAGCACGCCTGCCAGAGATCCGAAGCGCTGGACCAGGCTGCGCGCGATCGGCTTGGTGTCGATTCGCGGACGCGCCAGCATAAGCAGGTATTCGATCAGTTCATGGTCCGCCAGCGCGTCGGTTCCGCCCTCCAGCAGTCGCTTGCGCAGCCGCGCGCGATGGCCCGAAGTATCGAACGCCTCCTCGCGCAGCCGGTTCTTCGGTGCATCGGGGGCCGCTCGTTCAGGAAACAGTCGGGGTTCGTCGGCCATGCGGTCTCCGCGACGGCACCATGTGGTGCCTTGTGCGTTGTTGCACCTGCATTGCCGAAGCGGGGGGAGTGCGCAAGAAGGGGGTGCATGGCCGACTGGAATGATGACACGCCCCAAGTCGCGGGCCAAGCCGAGGGCGCCCGACCGGCCGAACCGCTCACCGCCGGCGATGGCCTGGTTGCGCCCGCTGTCCGGGGCCGGCGCGTCTGGCCGTGGTTGCTGGGCGGAGCCGGCGTGGTGCTGGTGGCGGCGTTGGGCTTTGCCTGGACCGAGCGCGAATCGATCGCTGGCAAGATCTTCAAGCGCCAAGTGGCGATCAGGGGTCTACGCTCGACCTATCACGTCGATCGGATCGACCCCGGCCAGCAGGTTCTCTCCAACTTTATCGTGGGCGATCCCGCGCACCCCGATCTCACGATCGCGAAAGTCACCATCACGATCGCCTACCGGTTCGGTTTGCCGGGCATCGGTTCGATCCGGCTCGAACAGGCGCGGCTATATGGGCGGTTGATCGATGGCAAACCCAGCTTCGGCAGTCTCGATCGGGTGCTCTACGCCAAGGCCGAGCCGGGCAAACCGCCGGCCGGGCTGCCCGATCTCAACGTCATACTCGACGATGCGCGCGCGCGAATCGACAGCGAATATGGCCCCGTCGGCATCAAGCTGCAGGGCCGCGGTGTTCTCGCCGATGGTTTTGCGGGCACGCTTGCCGCAACCGGGCCGAACCTGGCCATCGGCGGCTGCACCCTGCGCAAAGGCACGATCTACGGCAAGCTGACCACTCGCGCCAGCGCACCGCGCTTCGTCGGCCCGGTGCGGATGGAGCGGCTGGGTTGCCCGGGGCAGGCGCTGGCCTTGAATGCGGTCACCGCGCAGACCGACCTGGCCTTCGAACGCAACCTGGCAGGTGCGCAAGGCACCGTGTCGCTGCGTGCCGGTCCGTTCGCAACCGGAAACAACCGTGCGCAGTTGCTGGCCGTCGACGGCGATCTCGGCTGGCATCAGGGCGTGATCGACGCGCGGCTGCAAGGCAGCGCCAGCGGGATCGCGACGCCTTCGGCCACTGTCGCGTTGGCGCGGTTCGACGGCACGCTCCGGTCATCGGGTCGATCATCGAGCGGCGCCGGCGGCCGGCTGGAACTTCAGGGCACGCTCGATGGCGATGGTGTTCAGCCGGGGCAGCGGCTCGACGCCGCTTTCATTTCTGCGCAACGCGCTGCCACCGACACGCTCGTCGCGCCGATGATCGGGCAGATGCGCGCTGGCTTGCAGGCCCAACGCCGGGGCAGTCGCTTCTCGGCGCGGTTCGATTTGCGGCGGAGCGGGGCGCGGACGACCGTGGCGGTTCCGCAAGCGCAACTGACCGGCGGCACCAGGGCTGTGCTGGCGGCGGTTTCGCACGGAACTTACGCGCAAGCCGGGCAGGGATTGGCTCAGATCGCGGGCAATGTGTCGACTGGCGGGCCGGGCCTGCCGCGGATCACCGGGCAAGTGACGCAAGGTGCCGGCGGCTTGCGGGCGCGGCTCGCGATGGCTGATTACCGCGCTGGCGATGGATCGCTGGCCATCCCCGAACTGCTGCTGACGCAAGCCCGCAACGGCATGTTGAGCTTTTCCGGCAACGCGCGGCTGAGCGGTGCGATACCCGGCGGGCGCGCTGAAGGGCTGGCCCTGCCGATCGATGGCACCATGTCACCCAGCGGCGCATTTGCGCTGTTCCGAGACTGCACGACAGCGCGGTTCGATCGGTTGACGTTGGGCGAAATGGAGATCGACCGCCGCGCGCTGACGTTCTGCCCGCAGCATGGCCAGGCCATCGTGCGGAGCAGCGCGGCCGGCTTGCAGGTTGCGGCGGGCACACCTTCGCTCGATCTGGTCGGGCGATTCGGCGGCGCGCCGATGCGGCTCACCAGCGGCGCAGTCGGCTTTGCCTATCCGGGCTTGCTCGTTGCTCAATCGGTGGACCTGGCGCTGGGGGCGGCGGACCAGCCGACGCGGCTCAAGTTGAACCACCTCACGGCGCGCCTCGGCCGCGATTTCAGCGGTGACTTTACCGGGCTGGAAGGGCGGCTCGCGGCGGTTCCGCTCGATCTGGAGCAGGGGACCGGGCAGTGGCGCTATGCCAAGGGCGCGCTGACGATCGACAAGGCCGCGTTCCGGCTGGCAGACCGGACCGCGCCCGTCCGTTTCGAACCGCTGGTGGCGCGCGATGCCCGGCTTTCCTTCGCCAACGGCAAGATCGACGCCGAGGCGCTGCTGCGCCAACCGAAGAGCGATCGCGCCGTGGTTCTGGCGAAAATCCACCACGATCTGGCGGCCACGACCGGCCACGCCGATCTGGCGGTCAACGGCCTGGTGTTCGACAAGACGCTCCAGCCGGACGATCTGACCACGCTCGCCAAGGGCACCGTGGCCAATGCGGCCGGGCGGATCGACGGCACCGGGCGGATCGACTGGAACGGCACCCGCGTGACCAGCACGGGCAAGTTCTCCACAGATTCGCTCGATCTGGCGGCAGCGTTCGGGCCGGTGAAGGGCATCAAGGGCAGCCTGATGTTCACCGATCTGCTGGGGTTGGTGACGGCGCCGAACCAGACGTTCAGGATCGGTTCGATCAATCCGGGCATCGAGGTTCTCGATGGCACTGTCACGCTCGCGGTCCTGACCGGGCAGGAAGTGGCGATTGCCGGCGCAAGCTGGCCGTTCGATGGCGGTACGCTGCGGCTGGAGCCGGTACGGCTGACCTTCGGCGCTTCGAACGAACGGCAATATGTGCTGGCGATCGAGGGACTGGACGCGGCGAAGTTCGTCGAGCGCATGCAGCTTGGCAATTTGCGCGCGACCGGTCGGTTCGACGGGCGGTTGCCGCTGCTGTTCCGCGGCGATGCCGGGCGGATCGAGGGCGGGATCCTGGTTTCACGGCCCCCGGGCGGCAATGTGTCCTATGTCGGCGCGCTGACTTACAAGGACTTGTCCTACATGGCCAATTTCGCCTTCGATGCGCTGAAATCGCTCGATTACAAGGCAATGACGATCGGCGTGGACGGTGATCTTGCCGGAGACATCATCACCAAAGTGCGGTTCGACGGGGTCAGCCAGGGGCTGGGGACGAAGAAGAACTTCGCAACCCGCGAGATTTCCCGGTTGCCGCTGCAGTTCAACGTCAACGTGACGGCGCCATTCTACAGCCTGATCAACAAGGCAAAATCGATCTACGATCCGGGAACCACCGGCCTGCTTGACGAACATGGGCAGCCGATCCCGCTCGACAAGCGCATTCAGCATCAAGCAAGCGAACATCAGCCATGAACACCATTGAGCTAACCGGATTCCCGGTCGGGCCAATTCATGGCGGGGCCTGGCGAGGATTTGGGGGGAAACTGAGATATGAAGATTGCTGAACCGAAAAGAAGCCGATTGCGGACGGCGGTGCGGGTGCTGCCGGTGGGCATGGCCTTGCTGGCGATGGGTGGGTGCATCTCGGTCAAGGCGCCGGACAAGCCGATCGTGATCGAACTCAACATCCATATCACCGCCGAAGTGGTTTACCGTCTTGCGACCGATGCGGCCAAGACGATCGAGAACAACAAGGAGATTTTCTGATGCGTGCATCACCCGTCCTGTCGCTTCATCGGCTTTGGCTGACGGCAGCGACGCTTGTGCTGGGCCTTGGCGGCTCGATGGCGGTTGCGCAGTCGAACCCGCAATACGCGGCGGCCAAAGCTGCGGGCGAGATCGGCGAGAAGGCGGATGGCTATGTGGCGCTCGTCGGCGGGCCGGCTTCGTTGCGAGCGGTGGTTGACGATATCAACATCAAGCGCAAGGCGGTCTATGCCGAACGCGCGGCTGCCAATCACGCCACGGTCGAGGAATATGCGCTGAGTTCGGGCTGCAACCTGATCACCAAGACCAAGCCGGGCGAAAAGTATCAGGCCCCCGATGGTAGCTGGCAGACCCGCGGTGCCGGTGCGCCCCTGCGGGATTCGCGCTGTCCTTGACAGTCGGCCCCTGACACCCGGCTGACGATGCCGCGCCATGATTAGCCGGCGCGGCACTCTGCGGTTGCAGGGGCGTTGCGATCCCCCGGGCGATCCTCGAACCTCCACCCGGTTGACTTGGGCGGACCCCCTGCCTATGGGGAGCGCGCTTTGGCGGGGTTGCCCGTTTTCATGGTGGTTTGTGCATGGGACGCGGCGGCCCGATGGCAGTTGCGTAACGGACAAACACTATGGCGACGCAAGATCCCGATGAAGTTTCCGGCGATGGCGTGGAAAATCGGGCGGACCCGCGGCTGACCTCTCTGGAGGAACGCCTCAAGGCCGCGCGGCACGCCGAAGACTTGCTGACCGCCCATAAGGAGGTTGGCAAGGCCTTCACCGGAAAGGGCACTTCGCAGGGAAATCGGGTCCTTTCGGTGCTGTTGGGCAGTCCGCTTGGCGGATTGGTCATCGGTTTCGCGCTGGATCGGGTGCTGGGAACACAGCCCAGGATCATGCTGGGTATGCTGTTTTTCGGCGTCGTGGCGGGTTTCGTCCAGGTTCTGCGGATTTCTCGCGAACGCGCCGATTAGGCACGCCATCGCGTCGGATCGGCATATCGTTATCGCCCCTCGGGTGGCAATTTTGTAGGTACAGGGATCAAGCGTGGCAGCGGCAAGCAAGATCGATCCGATGCACCAGTTCCAGATCGAGGGGCTTTCGGGCCAACTCTCTGGGGCTCCTTTCGTGTTCACCAACTCGGCGCTGTGGATGATGATCGTCCTGGGTGCGATCCTGCTGTTCATGTGGGGCGGGATGAAGCGCGAAATCGTGCCCGGCCGCTGGCAGGCCGCGGTCGAAGGGCTGGTCGGCTTCGTGACCGGCCTGGCGATGACCAACATCGGCAAGGAAGGGCGCGCCTATGTGCCCTGGATCTTCACCGTGTTCGTGTTCATCCTGTTTTCGAATTACATGGGCCTGATGCCGTTCGGCATCGTCGAAGCCGCGCATCCATTCACGGTCACCAGCCAGTTCACGGTTACAGGCCTGCTGGCGGTGATCAGCTTCGGCATCGTGCTGATCGTGGGGATTGCCAAGCACGGCCTCAAGTTCTTCAGCCTGTTCGTGCCGCACGGCACCCCGATCGGGCTGATGCCGTTGATCGTGCCGATCGAAATCATTTCGTTCATGGTCCGCCCGTTCAGCCTGGCGTTGCGGTTGTTCGTGGCGATGATCGCGGGCCACATCTTGGTCGAAGTGTTCGGTAACTTCATGGTTCAGGGGCTGAATGCCCATTCCGCGCTGGGCGTGTTCGTCTGGGCGATCAGTTTCATCTTCGTGCTCGGCGTCAATGCGCTCGAACTGCTGGTCTGCGGTATCCAGGCTTATGTGTTCGCGCTGCTGACCTCGCTTTACATCAACGATGCGGTCCACCTGCACTAGGATTCCGCGTCGGACCTTCACCGAATTTCAAACCTGATTTTTCTTCATATTCAACGGAGTAGTACCATGGATCTCGCAGCAGCAAAGGTTATCGGCGCCGGTCTCGCGGCAATCGGCGTGGGCGTTGCAGCCATCGGCGTGGGCAACGTGTTCAGCGCGTTTCTCGAAGGTGCTCTGCGCAACCCCAGCGCGGCCGATGGCCAGCAGGGCCGCCTGTTCATCGGTTTCGCCGCGGCGGAATTGCTTGGCCTGATCGCGTTCGTGGTCGCCATCATCATCCTGTTCGCCGTCTGATCAGCACGGGCTTCCCGTCCGGGCGCCAGTGGCGACCTGACGGGACCTGATTTCACCCCGGTTAGCCGGGGCGAGCGCCCGATCGGGCCAATCGAGACTGACCAATGCCACAGCTTACCCAGCTTGCGCTCGTATACCAGTCGCAGCTTTTCTGGCTGCTGCTGACGCTCGCCGTGATCTACTTCGGGATTGCGCGGCAAATGCTGCCCAAGATCGAGAAGGTCGTGGATGATCGCAATGCGCGCATCCAGGGTGACTTGACGGCAGCCGCAGTGGCGCGTGATGCGGCGAATGCGGCGGAAACGACCGCACAAGCCGCCGATCACGCCGCGCGCGAACAGGCGCAAGCGCTGGCTGCAAAGGCGAAAGCCGATGCGACGATGCATACCGAAGGTTTGCTGGCCAAGGCCGACGCTGCCATCGCCGTTCAACTCGCGACAGCCGAAGCCAGTCTGGCCGCGGCTCGGGCGGCAGCGCTGAACAGCCTCGAAACGGTGGCTGCAGAAGCGGCGCAGGATATCGTGGCGAAGGTCTCGGGCGCGCAAGTATCCGCGGCCGACGCCGCTTCGGCAGTGAAGGCAGTACTCGCGCATGGCTGATCTGGGTCTTCTTCTGGTTCTCGCAGAAGCCGCTGGCGAAGCACACGGCGAAGTTGGCGAACCCTCCGCGTTCGGCCTCGGACCAGGCGGTTGGGTGGCGATGACCGTCCTCGCGCTGTTCGCGCTGATGATCTATCTCAAGGTGCCCGCTCTCGTGGCCGGGATGCTCGACCAGAAGATCGCAGGCATCCGCGCGCTGCTCGATGAAGCCGTCAAGCTGCGCCGCGAAGCCGAAGCGTTGAAGGCCGAATATGAAGCCAAGCTGGCCGGCGCCGCAACCGACGCCGCCACGATGACCGCTGCCGCCGAAGAAGAGGCCGGACGCATCGTCGCCAAGGCGCAAACCGACGCCACTGCGCTGGTAGCCCGCCGCCAGAAGATGGCCGAAGACAAGATTTCCGCCGCAGAACGCGCCGCGATCGACGAATTGCGCGCGCACACCGCGATTGCCGCCTCCAGCGCCGCGCGCCAGATCATCGCGCAAACACATGGTGCGGTGCAGGACAAGGCTCTGATCGACAGCGCGATCGCCGGCATCGCCTGACAATCCCGCGCCGCTGAAGGAACAAGACCCCCGGTTCGCGCCGGGGGTTTTTGTTTGAGGCTAAACCTTCGCGCGCGTCGATCCACGCAGCAGCAGGTTGACCGGTACGCGCGGGTGATCGGCCCGCTCGCCCGCCAGCAGCGCGATCAACCGATCGACCAGCGCGCTTCCCGCTGCCTCGAAATCGGGTTCGATCGTGGTGAGCGGCGGCGAAGCAAACGCGCCCGCGCGGATACCGTCGAAGCCGACGACACCAACGCGATCGGGCACCATCATCCCGCGCCGCTCCAGTTCGTTCATCGCGCCGAGCGCCATTTCATCGCTCACTGCGAAGATGGCGTCGAATGACGTGCCGTCATCCACCAGCGCAGCGGCCGCGCGCCGGCCTTGTTCGCGGCGTGGCAAATCCGGCTCCGCGGCGATCAGCCGAGGCGTACGGCCAGCCTCCCGCATCGCTGCCGCATAGCCTTCAAACCGTTCGTCGAACTGGCGCTGGGCCGATCCGAGTTGGGCGAAGCACACGATTTCGCGGTAGCCGCAATCGATCAGATGTCGGTTGGCCAGCCGTGCGCCGGCGTCGTTGTCCGATCGCACCCAGTCGAAATCGTCGTCGGGCGAACCCCAGCACACCCAGTTTATGCCGCGCGGGCGCATCGTGCGGAAGTATTCCCACGCCGGTGCGTTTTCGTTGGTGCCGATCACGACCATGCCATCGGCCTTGCGGCGTTCCTGGTAGAGCCCCCAGAAATTTTTGGGCGAATCCTGGAACGACACCAGCGTCTCGAACCCGCGCGCCGCGGCTGCCGCGCATGTGCTGCCCAGCAATGAGAAGTAGAACGGGTTGATATCCTTGCTGTCCTGCCCGGGGCGACAGATCATCACCACGGCCAGCGTACCGGTCCGCCCGGTCCGCAACCGCGCCGCGTTGGCATCGACCTGGTAGTTGAGCCGTTTGGCGGCATCTTCGACGCGCAGCCGAGTGCGCTCGCTGATCGAGGCATCGCCGGCCAGCGCGCGCGACACGGTCGACTGGCTGACGCCGGCCGCTTCGGCCACATCGAACGAGGTGACGCGCACGGGTCTCACAACACGCGCAGCCTCGCTTGCAGGCAATCCCGAACCGTCCGCCATTGCGCCCCCGCTCCCCTCGATCGAGGCCCTAGCGGAAATCGTCCTTGGCTGCACGCAAAGCCGCAAAGGTTTGCACGGCATCGCCGACCAGTCCCCCCCTCTGGGCCCAGCGCGCTTGCAGATCGGGCGCATCGGCGCGCAGGAAGGGGTTGGCCAGCCGCTCGCGCGCCAGGCCGAACGGTACGGTGGGCACGCCCCGTGCGCGCTTGTCGGCAACTTCTGCGGCATAGTCGGTGAGCGCGGCATTGTCCGGATCGGCATGAACCGCGAACCGCGCGTTCGATGCGGTGTATTCGTGCGCGCAATGGATCACGGTGGCATCGGGCAGCGCGCGCAAGCGTTCGAGACTGGCCCAGAACTGGGGCGCCGTCCCCTCGAACATCCGCCCGCAACCCAGCGCGAACAGCGCATCGCCCACGAAAGCGAGCGCGGCGTCAGGCATGTGATAGGCGATGTGACCCAGGGTATGCCCGCCGACATCGATCACGTCCGCGCGCCATTTGCCGAGCAGCACGACATCGCCGTCACTGACAACGCGGTCGGGCGCCACACCCAGCTTTTCGACCTCGGCCGGGCCAACGACGAGACACTGTGTTGCCGCCTTGATCGCCGCGTTGCCGCCGGCATGATCGGGGTGCCAGTGGGTGTTCCAGATCTGCGTGATCCGCCAGCCCTTCGCCGCCGCCTCGCGCAAATATGCCTCGGCATCGGGCGTATCGATGCAGGCCGTCTCGCCGCTCGCGGGATCATGGAGCAAGTAGCCGTAATTGTCGGACAGGCAGGGGAATTGGTGAACTTCGAGCATGATCGGACCTTCAATTGCGGCCGCGCGGAAAGCGCGGAATGTCGGAGGGCATCTCGACCCACGAATGTCGGCTCGCCTCGAATACCGAGCGCATCGGCGGCGGAAACGACCAGTCTGCAAAGGCGCCGACCGGCACGCCGATCATCGACGGGTGCTTGTCGGCGCGCGCCCACACGGTCGATCCGCAAGTGGCGCAAAAGCCGGTGGTGAAGGTGGCGCCGCTATCCGTTAGGCGCGTGTACGTCGTGGCCTCGCCGTCGAGCGCGACCTGGCCGGCCTCGAAGTACGCGATCACCCCGAACGGCGATCCGCTGCGGCGCTGGCAATCGAAGCAATGGCAGGCGGAAATCGCGCCGGACGAGGCGGAAACTTCGGCGGAAAGCAGACCGCATTGGCATTGCGCGTGCATCGAACCCTCGGCTTGGCGGAACGTAAGGCTTCCTAGCGCAGCGCCATCACCAAAGCAAAAGCCCGCCCGGATCGCTCCGGACGGGCTTTTGATTGGTTGGCTGCAAAGCTAGCGAAGGATCAGTCCTTCTTGGCTTTCAACGCAGCGCCGAGGATGTCGCCCAGCGAAGCGCCGGCATCGGACGAACCGTACTGCTCGACCGCTTCCTTCTCTTCGTGAAGCTGGCGCGCCTTGACCGAGAAGTTGGGCTTCTTCGAACGATCGAAGCCGGTGACCATCGCGTCGAACTTCTGGCCGACCTGGAAACGGTCGGGGCGCTGTTCGTCACGATCGCGACCCAGGTCAGACCGCTTGATGAAGCCGGTGGCCCCATCTTCGCCGGCCTGCACTTCGAGCCCGCCATCGCGCACTTCGAGCACGGTCACGGTCACGACTTCGCCGCGACGCAGCGAATCCGCCGAAGACGTGCCGCCGGCCGCCGGAGCGCCCTTTTCGAGCTGCTTCATGCCAAGGCTGATGCGCTCCTTTTCAACGTCGACATCGAGCACGACCGCGTTGACCATTTCACCCTTGCGGTGAAGCGCCAGCGCGTCTTCGCCCGAGATGCCCCAGGCGATGTCCGACATGTGGACCATGCCATCGACGTCGCCATCGAGGCCGATGAACAGGCCGAATTCGGTGGCGTTCTTGACTTCGCCTTCGACGGTCGCACCGATCGGGTGCTTGTCGGCGAACGCTTCCCAAGGATTCTGCTGCGCCTGCTTGAGGCCCAGGCTGATCCGGCGCTTGTCGCCATCGACTTCGAGCACGATCACGTCGACTTCCTGGCTGGTCGAAACGATCTTGCCGGGGTGGACGTTCTTCTTGGTCCAGCTCATTTCCGAAACGTGAACCAGGCCTTCGATGCCTGCTTCCAGTTCCACGAACGCGCCGTATTCGGTGATGTTGGTGACGTGGCCGTGCAGCTTGGCGCCGACCGGGTACTTGGCGGCAACGCCATCCCATGGATCGGATTCGAGCTGCTTCATGCCCAGCGAAATGCGCTGCGTGTCCTGGTTGATGCGGATGATCTGGACGCGCACGGTGTCACCGATGTTGATGACTTCGCTCGGGTGGTTGACCCGCTTGTAGCTCATGTCGGTGACGTGGAGCAGGCCATCGATGCCGCCCAGATCAACGAACGCACCGTAATCGGTGATGTTCTTGACCACGCCTTCGATGATCTGGCCTTCCTTGAGGTTCTGGATCAGGCCCGAACGCTGTTCGGCGCGGGTTTCTTCCAGAACGGCACGGCGGCTGACGACGATGTTGCCGCGGCGACGGTCCATCTTGAGGATCTGGAACGGCTGCGGCACGTCCATCAGCGGGGTCACGTCGCGGACCGGGCGGATGTCGACTTGGCTGCCGGGCAGGAAAGCCACGGCGCCGTCGAGATCGACGGTGAAGCCACCCTTCACGCGGCCGAAGATCACGCCTTCGACGCGCTTGCCTTCACCGAATTCGTTTTCGAGCTTGTCCCAGGCGGCTTCGCGGCGGGCGCGGTCGCGGCTGAGCATGGCTTCGCCATCGGCGTTCTCGACACGGTCGACGAAGACTTCGACTTCGTCACCGACCGAAAGGCCGTGTGGCTGGCCGGGCATTGCGAATTCACGCAGAGCCACGCGGCCTTCGCTCTTCAAGCCGACGTCGATGACGGCCTTGTCGTTTTCGATCGCGGTAACGGTGCCCTTGACGACGCGGCCTTCGAAGCCGCCATTTGCCGCTCCACCGAGCGATTCGTCGAGCATTGCCGCGAAATCATCGCGGGTTGGTGATGCCAATGAGGCCATGTAGATCGTAGTCCTGTGGTCTGTATTTCCGGCCAGGCGGTTGTCTCCGCCGGTCTTTCTCCGCAACCGGCACCATGCCGGGGGCGGGCCAAAAGGGCCGTGCTGCCTGCCGGGCCGGATGCCGTGACAAGCATTCGTGGTGAGCACGGATGCTTCACGAACTAGGCGCCCTTATGCGCGATCAGCGGCGAAAGCAAGGAATTTGGCCAGAAGTGGACTCGATCAGCGCAGGCGTTTCAGCCGGCTTTCGACCAGCGCGATCGCGGCGGCAATCGCTTCGCGCGGAGTCATCTGCGAGGTATCGAGACGTTCGGCGTCGTCTGCTGCCCGCAGTGGCGCTTCGGCGCGGGTGCTGTCGCGTTCGTCGCGCTCCGCAAGGTCGGCTTCGATTGCGGGCAGGCTGGCATCTATCCCGCGCGCGTTCATTTCCTTCCACCGCCGCAGCGCGCGCGCGGGCACGCTGGCGGTGACGTAAAGCTTGGCCGGCGCATCGGGCGCGATCACCGTGCCGATGTCGCGCCCGTCGAGCACCGCGCCGCCGG
>NZ_JANXWG010000134.1 GCF_025351285.1 Novosphingobium sp. | reverse complement strand
GAATAGCCGAGCACGAGCGTTATCATGACGCCCACCGCCAACAGCATGATCTGCACGATAGTCATGGGTCTGTCCGCTTCCTGCTCACGTTATGATGTGGTCATTCGAAGGCATGGCGCGATCACGCGCTCTCGGCTGCGGCGGCGGCCCTGGCCTTGGTCGACAGCAGCGACTTGAGATCGATCTTGCCGAGCAGCGACTTCTTCTTGTCCGCCACCACCTCGGGCACGGCGGCGCCGCTGTCGTCGATCGAACCGATCACCGCTTCGCCGATCTGGCGGATCGCCACCGCCGCCTTGGCCGAGCGGTTGGCGGCGATGAAGGTCTGGCCAAGCTTGGCGGCATTGGCCGCGGCCTTGGCGTCGAACGGCACCAGGAAGTTGATCTTGCGTTCGATCGAGGCTTCGAAGTCCGACTTGCTGATCTCGCTGACGCCGGGGTGGATCTTGTTGGCGACCACGATCGTGCGCGCCTGACTGGCGTTCGACTTGAGCCATGACAGCAGCCGGATCGCATCGCGCGCGCCGGCCAGCGTCAGCTCGGTCGTCACCACCACCACGTTGATGTCGTTGATCAGGTGCGGGAAGTTGATCAGCATGTTGCGCGGCAGGTCGATCACCGTCATCTCGAAAGCCTGCCGGAATTCCTCCTGCAGCTGGATGAAGGCGGCGCCGTCGGTCATCAGCGGAGCGCTGATCGGCGCTTCGGCCGACAGGATCGCCAGGTTTTCATTGGCGCGGATCATCGCGCGTTCGATGAACAGTCCGTCGATGCGGCTGGGGTTGTCGATTGCGTCGGTCAACCCGCGGCCCGGTTCGAGATCGAGCGCGAGCGCGCCGGTGCCGAAATGGATGTCGAGATCGAACAGCGCGGTCGACAGCGACTTGTCGCTGCTGAACATCCACGCCAGCGACGTCGCCAGCGTCGATGCGCCGGCACCGCCGCGCGTGCCCACCACCGCCAGCGATGTGTGGCGCTTGACGACGTGCGCATCGTGACTGTGTCCGCGCGGCGCGGCGAAGATCGCCTGCGCCTGGACCAGCGTATCGCGCACCACGTTGGGCGAGAGCGGCTTGAGCAGGTAATCGTGGATGCCCGAGCCGAGCAGATCGCGGTACAGCCGCACATCGTTGACCTGGCCGACCGCGATCACCACCGTGCCGGGTTCGCAAACCTCGGCCAGCGCGTTGATATCGCTCAGCGGATCGCCGCTTTCCGACAGGTCGACCAGCAGGATGTTGGGGCTGGCGCTGACCGACAGCGACTGGATCGCGTTGCGCAAGCCGCCCTTGGCGCAGCGTTCGGGCTGCCACCCCATGTCGACCGCGACCGAGCGCAGCACGTCGAGGCTGGCCTCGTCGCATACGAACGAGGCGAAGTTGTCGCGGTTTCCACCCGATTTCAAAGACGCACTCATGGCTCAGTTCCCCCCGGTCGAAGCTGCCTTGAGCCCGCCTTCGCCGGTCGGCTTGGCGGCACGGTAGCTGTCGATTGCCTTGCTCGAGCTCATCACCACGGTTTCGCCGTTGCCGGTCGCGCCGTGGATGAGATGCTCCTTGTCGGCGACCATGGCCGCCAGGTTGCCGTTGATCGCGCAGCCGTAATCCTGCGACGTCGCGTTCTTCGGATTGAAATCGGATTTGCCTTCCCAGTCGGGGCAGCCCGGTACTTCGGCGGTCACCCGCGTGACCACGACCCGCGCGGTGCCCGCACTGACATAGCCCGGGGTGATCGGCGCATTGCTGGCCAGCAGCATGCCGTAGCGTGCCGCCACGCCCTCGACCGAGGCGCGCGTGGCGCCCGATTGCGTCGGATCGTCGAGCGCGATCTTGTCACCGTAGCGCAAGTTCATGCCGCCGAACCAGCCGGCGAGGCGCCGCGCTTCGGCCGCGGTCAGCCCGCCGCCCGCGTCGGTGTTGAGGTCCATCACGTAGGAATTGCGCTGGACGATCGGCTGGTGAACCGAATCGAGGCTGCCGTTCTGGGCGATGCCGCCGCAGGCACCGAGCGCGAGGCTGAGCGAGAGTGCGACTCCAGCCGCCGCGATACGTGTCATTGTGTTCCGCATGGCGAATTCCCTTCTCACTTGAGGTCGAAGCCGGGGGTGGCACCAGATCCATTCTTGGCAGCTTGCTTGTCCGGCTTGCTGCGCCGGTTGTCCGCGACTTGCGCCGGGGCTTGTGCGGGCAGTGCCACAGGCTGGTCGTTCAGCCCCACTTGCGGGCCGGGCTGGCCGGTTCCCGATTGGACCGTACCGGGCTTTTCGCTCGGCTTGGGCCGATCGCCGCCAGACTTGCCGTTCTGCAACTGGTTGCCCAGAATGCGCTGGAGCTCGTTGGGGGCGCTGTAGCCGTCGGTCGGCAGCTTGATGTCGTTCGCGTCGACCGGGTTGACCAGGTACGGCGTGACCACGATCACCAGTTCGGTCTGGCCCTTCTGGAAGTTGGTCGACCGGAACAGCGATCCCAGGATCGGCAGGTCACCGGCGCCGGGGGTCTTCTGGATGGTGTTGTTGGCGTTGTTCGACAGCAGGCCCGCGATCATGAAGCTTTGGCCCGAACCCAGCTCGATCGTGGTTTCGGCCTTGCGCACCGACAGCGCCGGAACGGTGAAGCCGTTGATCGTGACCGCGCCGTTGTTGGTCAGTTCGCTGACTTCCGGAGCGACCCGCAGCGAGATCCGGCCGTTGGCCAGCACCGTGGGGGTGTAGGCCAGGCTGACGCCGTACTTCTTGAACTGGATCGTGGTGGTGCCCAGGCCGTTGCTGACCGGGATCGGGTATTCGCCGCCCGCCAGGAAAGTTGCCGTTTCACCCGACAGCGCGGTCAGGTTGGGCTGCGCCAGCGTGGTCGACAGGCCGATCTGTTCACCCAGATCGAGCGCGGCGAGGATGCCCAGTCCGAACAGGTTGCCCTTGAGTGCGAGCGTGGCCAGCCCTGAACCGGCAGTGGCGACGCTGGTTCCGGGCAGTTGCGCCCGGACCGAGTTGGGATCGATCAAGCCGTTCGTAAGGTATTTGATCTGGGCCGGGTCGTAGCCAAGGATCGAGGGGTTGTTGCCCACGCCGAGCGGGTAGGGTGAATACGAGTTCGGGTTGATTCCGGTCAGCACCTGGCCGTTTGCGATGTAGCTCGACGCGCCCCGGCCCTGGCCGATCCCGTACTGGAAGCCATTGTTGCCGTTGATCGTCGTCAGGTTGCTGTTGATCGTCTTGCTCAACGAGCGGTTCACTTCGGCGAAGCGCACTTGCAGGTTGACCTGCAGCGGCGTTGCGGTCCGCAGCCGGCTGATCACGTTGACCTTGTCGCCCACGAAGGCCTTGGTCAGGCGTTCGGCTTCGGCGGCATCTTCGGGCGCGGCGATCGTGCCCGTCAGCAGCACGGTGCCGTTCATGGTGTTCACGTGAACCTTGGCATCGGGCATCGCCAGGCGCAGCATGTCGTCGATGCTGTCCATGTTCGAACCAACGCGCAGCGTGGCCGACCAGATCACCTTGCCATGCGCATCGCTGGCATAAAGTGTGGTTTCACCCGGCGCCTTGCCGAAGACGTAAAGCTGCGAGGCGGACTTGACCTGGACGTCGGCGATCGTCTCGTTGGCGACCCAGACTTCCTTCATGGCCGCGGGCAGCGAAACCAGTTGGCCCTTGCCGATCGACAGCACGATCTCGCGGCTGGGTCGGCTGACCGTCTGCGCGAAGGCGCCGTCGGTGCCGATCGCGGCCAGCGGTGCGATGACCGCGAGGCTGGCGAGCAGTGCGGGTGCGAAACGCTTCTTCATGCGCTTGCCCTCTTTCACGAATGGATCCCGGTTCATCTCAGTTCCCCCCGACCGTCACGGTTTCGGTCGTCTTGCCGCGGGTGATCTTCACCGTCGGCGCTTCCATCACGATGATGCCGCCCCCGTGCCGTGCACGTCCGTAAATCTTGACCCCGCCCCCAGAGCCGCCAGCGCCTCCCGAACCGGCCATGCCGCCCGAAGCGCCACCGGCACCAGGTGCGCCGCCGCCCATGAAGCCGCCCAGCGCGCCGGCCATGGCCGAGCCGAACGAAGACACGGCCGCCTTCATGCTGGCGGGACGGGGCAGCGTGCTGCGGGCAAAGCGCGAAACATCACCGCCGGTGCTGAAGCTGGTGCTCGATTCCATCGGCTTGTCGAGCGCGGCCTTGAGCAGGCGTTCTTCCTGCTCCTTGTTGGCGCCTGCGGGCAGTTTGACGTTGTTGGCAGCCAGCGCGTGCTCCAGGTCGGCCGAATTGTCGGCGATCGAGCGCAAGGTCAGGCTGATCGAGCCGAGCGTTTCGGCTACCGCGATCTTTTCCGCCAACTTGGGGGTCACTTCGAGCGTGACCGTGCTGGCGAGGCGAACTTGCGATTTGCCGTCGATGATCACCGTCTCGGGTGTCTGGTCGGTGGCGAGCACGCGCAGGTTCTTGAGGATGGTCTCGGTCGCCTTGAACGAGGCATCGCTGCCGTCGCCCTTGACCGACTGCGTGAGCATCAGGTCGATGTGATCGCCCGGGAAGATGAAGCCGGCCACGCCGGTGCGTGCCGAAACCGGGATGGTGACAGCGCGCATGCCTGGCCCCAATGCAGCAGCGAGAAAGCCGCGATCGCCCGGCTTGACCAGCGAACCTTGCGTCAGCGGCGCGCCGGCGGTGATCTGGTTGCGGACCACCGTGCCGAGCAGCTTGGTCATGTCGGCCTCGCCCTCGAGGAAGTAGGCGTCTTGCACCAGCTCCTTGGGCCAGGGCTGATAGCTGACCGAATCGGCGGTGATGATCGTGCCGAGCGGGAGCGCGCGCTGTGCCACCAGGACTTTGGGGCCCTTGGGCACTTGTGCCGCGGCTGCGGCCTGGGGTGATCCCGTCCCGTTGAACAGCGAACGTGCCGCCAGCGCAGTGCCCAGCGCAACCACGAGCGCGCTCATCAGCAGCATCAGCCTTTTCTTGTCCATGGCTTGTTGTCTCGCCCCTAAAAATTCTGGCCTAAAGATCCTGGTTCGAATGAACCGTCGACCGGCAGTGATCCGGCAAAATGGTTAAGATTTGCCTAGCCGATCAGGCTTTGCGCATTGCCTGCCTGGGGCAGGTAATGGGTCGCCATGACCAGAAGTCCGGCCGAAGCGATTGCTACCCCGTAGGGAATCTTGAGCTTGTCGCGCTGGCGGCGCATTACGTGCCACGCACCCAGCACTACGGTCAGCACGCCGCCGATCAGCGACATGTACAAAAGCAGTTGCATGAACGGTTGCCACGGCAGCCACAGCGCCAGCGCGGTCAGCAGCTTCACATCGCCGCCGCCCATCACGCGCAGTGCGAACATTCCGCACAGCACCGCGAAGGCCGCTAGCGCGACGCCCAGTTGCATGGCAACGCCCGGATACAGCGAAAGCCCGCTCGCCCACCAGAATGCAGGAGCACCCATTGCGATCGCGGCATTCAGCCAGTTGTCGATCTGGCGCCGACGGATATCGGTTACCGCAGCAACCGTGAGTGCGATTGCCAATCCGCCGAGCAGACCGTAGACAAGATGCTGAGAGCCCATGAGGGGTTTTGTTAAAGCCGACAGCTTACCAAACAGTAACCAAGACCTGACCCGCGTTGCTGCGTTGGCGCGTATGGCAACAAAGCTATCGAACGACCGATCAAATGGGGGCCTTCCAACAGATGCAGCGCGAACCCGGGCCGCGAGAACCTGGTTTGCCCGAAGGGGTGTCTGCCGGAAGCACGGATGGGTCCGCATCCACCGGTGTGTTCGCCAAAGCGTTCGACGCCCGCGCAATTCCTGCCGCCGCGCACGAAGGCCACTGGATCGCGCCCGATGGCAGCTTCATCCGGCGGATCGACTGGGCGCCTCTGGCTGGCAAACGCGTGCGCGGATCGCTGCTGTTTCTGCCGGGGCGCGGCGATTTCTACGAAAAATACCTCGAAGCGCTCGATCGCTGGCACCGCCTCGGCTGGCGCGTGACCGCGCTCGACTGGCGCGGGCAAGCGGGATCGGGGCGCAACTCGGACCATCCCGTCTTTGGCCAGATGACCGGACACGTCGAGGATTTTGCGGTGTGGATCGACGACCTTGCCGCGTTCTGGGCGGAATGGTCGGTCGAAACGGTGGTGCCGGGGCCCAAAGTCATCGTCGCACATTCGATGGGTGGGCACCTGGCGTTGCGGGCGGTGGCCGAACGGCGCATCGATCCGGTGGCGATGGCGCTGAGCGCGCCGATGCTGGGCTTTGCCACGCCCGGCCCGGTGCCGCTGCTCCACCTGGTGGCGCTGGCGATGTGCCGCTTCGGCGATCCGGCGCGGCCGGCGTGGAAGTGGAGCGAAAAGCCGGGCCAGAAGGTCTCGCGCCGCGCCTCGCTGCTCACGCACGATCCCGCGCGCTATGCCGACGAGATGTTCTGGCGCGAGACCCGGCCCGATCTGGCGATGGGCCCGGGAAGCTGGCGCTGGATCGAACGCGGATACGCATCGATGCGCGGCCTGTTCGCGCGCGGGGTGCTCGAATCGGTGGAGACGCCGGTGCTGCTGCTGTCGGCGCGTCACGACAAGCTGGTCGATTCGCGCGCGATCGGACGCGCCGCCAAGCGCCTGCCGCGCGCGCAACTGGTGACCTGGGACGAAGCTTACCACGAACTGCTGCGCGAGGAGGATGCTGTGCGCAACGAAGTGCTGCGGCGGATCGATGATTTCTTCGATCGGCTCGCTCCGGTTCAGCAAGCGCCGCGCGCATGATGGCTGATCGGTTTGATATTGCCATCGTCGGCGCTGGCATGGCCGGAGCCAGCCTCGCCGCCGAACTCGCCCCTCATGCGCGCGTGCTGGTGCTCGAAGGCGAGGACACGCCCGGCTACCACACCACCGGACGTTCGGCAGCGTTCTGGCACGAGACCATCGGCGGGCCCGGCGTGTTCCCGCTTACTGCGGCGTCCGGTCCGTGGCTGGCCGAGCATGGATTCCTGTCTCCGCGCGGCGGACTGCACATCGGCCGCACCGCGCAGCATTCCTTGGCCGAAGCGTTCGTGGCGGAATTCCGCGCGGTGGGAGCGCGGATCGAACTGATCGGGCGTGACCGGCTCGACGGCATCGTCCCCGGCCTGCGCCCCGACTGGACCGTGGGCGCGTGGGAGCCCGAATGCGCGGATATCGACGTGGCCGCGATGCACCAGCACTACCTTGCCGAAGCGCGCCGCGCCGGCACCGTGGTGCGCGTGCGCGCGCGCGTCGAGGCGATCGAGCGCGAAGGTGCCGGCTGGCGGCTGGGCTGGCGTGGCCAAGAACATGGGAGCGAGGCGCGCGCGGACAAGGTGGTCGACGCGGCCGGCGCATGGGCCGATCCGGTCGCGCAAATGGCCGGCGCCCGCTCGATCGGCGTGGCGCCGATGCGGCGTTCGATGGTGCAGTTGCGGATCGATCCGCCGCCGCCGCCCAACCTGCCGCTGACGCTGTCGTTCGACGAGGATTTCTATTTCCGTCCGCAGGGCGATCGTCTGTGGCTTTCACCGCACGACGAAACCCCCGACGTACCGCGCGACGCCGCGCCCGAGGAGCTCGACATCGCCCTGGCCATCGACCGGATGGAGCAGGCGGTCGACTGGAAGGTGCTCGCGCTCGAACGCCGCTGGGCCGGGCTGCGCAGCTTCAGTCCCGACAGGCTGCCGGTGATCGGCTTCGATACGGGCGTGCCGGGGCTGTTTTGGTTCGCCGGCCAGGGCGGCTTCGGTATCCAGACCGCGCCGGCGGCAGCGCGGCTGGGCGCGCAACTGCTGCTCGGACAGGAACGCGATGCGATGACCGAGGGGATCTCGGCGGAGGTTTACGACCCGACGCGGTTTTCTGCGTAACATTGGGGCAAGTCTGCCCTGCGAGACCGAATGGTGCATTTCGGGACACTTCTGACCGCCGATTCCGCGAAAAATGCAGCGGCATTCTGAGCAGGCAGGCGTTCGATTGTGTCGGCAACCACAACAACGGTGTTATTTCCCGGCTAACGCGATACCATTCGAAGCAAAGGAGCCGATATGCTCCAGTCTTGGCGAGGAGGAATCGGCGATGCAGGTGCGCTTCTGGGGAACGCGCGGCTCGATTGCGAAGCCGGGACCGACCACGGTCCGCTACGGCGGCAACACTTCTTGCGTCGAGTTCGTGACCGCCAAGGGCACGCGACTCGTCATCGACTGCGGCACTGGCGGGCATGAACTGGGGCAGGCGATCATGCGCGAAGGCAAGCCTTCGCGCGGGCACATGCTGATCAGCCACACCCATTGGGATCACATCCAGGGCATTCCGTTCTTCACGCCGTTCTTCGTGCCCGGCCACGAGTGGGATCTTTATGCGCCGCAAGGCTTCAGCGAGTCGCTCAAGGACACGCTGGCAGGCCAGATGGAATATACCTATTTCCCGGTAACGCCCGAGGCCTTCGGCGCGACCGTGCGCTACAACAACCTGGGCGAAGGGCGCTTCGTCATCGACGATATCGTGATCCAGACGCGCTACCTGAACCATCCCGCGCTGGCCTTGGCGTTCCGCATCGAATGCGACGGCGCGAGCGTGATCTACGCCTGCGATCACGAACCGCACGCCGCCGACGTGGCGCACGGTGAGGCTGTGCTGGAAGGCGAAGACCTTGCGCACGCCCAGTTCATGACGGGCGCCGACCTGATCATCCACGATGCCCAGTACCTGCCGCAGGAATACGCGGCCAAGCGCGGCTGGGGGCACAGCACGCTCGATTATGCGGTGCTGATCGCGCGCACCGCGGGCGCGCGCCGGATCGCGCTGACGCACCACGATCCGATGCGCACCGATGATGATATCGACCGGGCGCTCGAGCGGTTGCGCAACGCGGCGCCCGATGGCGGGCCGGAAATCATTGCTGCGGCGGAAGGCCTGATCCTCGAGATCGGCAGCGCAAGCGCGGGTCCGCTGCCGGTGGATACAACGAATGCCATGGCGGCGATCCGCAGCGGTCCGTCGGCCGAACGCGCCAACTTGCTGCTGGTCGCGGCCAGCGATGACCTGGTCGACCGTATCGCGCGGGCCGTCAGCGACGAGCCGGTGGAACTCACCCGGGTCCGCAGCGAAAGCGAAGCGCTGGCGCTCGTCAAGAAGCTTCAGCCGGGGTTGATCCTGGTCGAGGACGGCATCGAGACCGGGGAAGGCCTGCGCACGGTGGTGTCGATCAAGCCCGACACGTTCCTCCCGCTGGTGCTGCTGGGCGGGACCGGGCCGACCGGCAACGACGCGGTCGACCGGCTCGACGAGCCATGGTCGGTCGAATATGCGCGCACCCGCATCCGCACCTGGCTGATGCGGTCGGAATGCCATTGGATCCGGGCGCCGATCCCCGATGACGAAACCGCGCGGCTCGCGGCGCTGAAAGCGTTGGGGGTGCTCGACACCCCGCCCGAAGACCGGTTCGATCGCACGACCCGGCTGGCCGCAGCGCTGTTCAACGTGCCGGTGGCGCTGGTCAGTCTGGTGGACGCCGATCGGCAGTGGTTCAAATCGTGCTTCGGGGTGGAGATCTGTGAAACCCCGCGCGAAACCTCGTTCTGCGCGCACGCCATCGCGGCCAAGTCGATGCTGGTGGTGCCCGACGCGCTGGCCGACGAACGCTTCCGCGACAACCCGATGGTAGCCGACGGCCCGCGCGTGCGGTTCTACGCCGGCGCGCCGATCCGCACGGCCGACGGGCACCTGGTGGGCACGCTGTGCATCCTCGATGTGCGGCCGCGCGATCTGTCCGAAGCCGAACGCGGCCTGCTGCTGGACCTGGCCGCGACGGTGGAGGGCGAACTGGCGCGCCAGCCCACGCCGTTGATGATGTGATGGGGGTTCGCTAGCGCCCCACCGCCATCGCCGCGTCGCTTGCCAGCTTGTCGACGCGTTCGTTCTCGGTATGGCCGGCGTGGCCCTTGACCCAGATCCAGTCGATCCGGTGCGGCTTGGTGATCGTGACCAGTTCGCGCCACAAGTCCTCGTTCTTCACGGGCTTCTTGTCGGCGGTGCGCCAGCCGTTCTTCTGCCAGCCGAATACCCATTTGGTGATGCCGTCGATCACGTAGCGGCTGTCGGTGTGGAGCTTGACGCGGCACGGCGATTTGAGCGCGGCCAGGCCCTTCATCACCGCCATCAGTTCCATGCGGTTGTTGGTGGTCTGCGGCTCGCTGCCCGAGAGTTCCTTTTCAGTGACCTTGCCGTCGACTTCGATGCGCAGGATCGCGCCCCAGCCGCCGGGGCCAGGGTTGCCCTTGCACGCGCCGTCGGTGAACATCTCGATCGGCTTCATGCGAACAGTCCTGTATTCGATGGGTCGGCGTAAAAGGCTATCCGGCGCGCGCAAGCCATCGGGTCCTTGCGCGTGACGAGCGCATCGGCGGGCGTGTTGAGCCAGTCGTAAGCGCGGCTCATGGTGAAACGCATCGCCGCGCCGCGCGCGAGGATGGGAAGTGCGGCGCGCTCGGCCGGCAAGAGCGGGCGCACCGATTCGTAGCCAGCGATCAGCGCAGCGGACAATTCTGGGCGGAAGTGATGGCCGTCGTTGTCGAAGCACCATGCCGCGTGCGTCACCGCAAGGTCGTAAGCGGTCAGGTCGGTGCAGGCGAAATAGAAGTCGATCAGACCGGTGACGGTGTCGCCCAGCATCAGCACGTTGTCGGGGAACAAATCGGCATGGATGACCGAACGGGGCAAGTCGGTGGGCCAGGCCTTGGCCAGCAGCGGCAATTCGTGCGCGACCAGTTGCGCAAGGTCCGGGTCGATCGCGCGGAGGCCGTCGTCGCCGCAGGCCTCGGCCAGCCGCTGCCATTCGGCAATGCCCATGGCGTTGGCGCGGGCTGCGGGGAAATCGGCGGCGGCAAGGTGGAGCCCAGCCAGCGCGGCGCCGACTGCATGGGTCTGTGCCGGCGTCGGCTCGCTCACCGAAATGCCGGGCAGGTATTCGATCAGCGCCAGCGCGCGCACCCCACGCACCGGATCGGAGCGCAGCCGGTAGAGGTTGCCCTGCGCGTCATGGATCGTGCGCGGCACCGGGCAGTGCTTGTCGGCAAGATGATCGAGCAGCGAGAGGAAGAACGGCAGATCCTCGATCTCGATGCGGAATTCGTACATCGTCAGGATGAAACGCTGCGGCCCGCTCTTGCCATTTGGGCCCGCATTCCCGGTGGTGTCGATCAGCCAGTTGCTGTTGGAAACACCCTCGGCAATGCCCTTGGCGGACGTGAGTGTGCCGACATCGAACTCGGCGATCAGCGCGGCCATCTCCTCGGCGCCGATCTGCGTATAGACAGCCATCGAAACCTCAGGCGACGAGCTGGCGCGGCAGTTTGAACACCATCGTTTCCTCGGCGGTGGTGACGGTCTCCTCGGTGATCGTCCGCCACTCGGCGATGCGTTCGACCACTTCGCGCACCAGCGCCTCTGGCGCCGACGCTCCGGCGGTGAGGCCGAGCGTGGTGACGCCCTCGATCCACGCCGGGTCGATTTCGGCCGCGCGCTGGATCAGCCTCGCCGGAGTGCCGCCGCGCTCCGCGACTTCGACCAGCCGAAGCGCGTTCGAGCTTTCGGGCGAGCCGATCACGAGTAGCAACTGGCAGCGCGATGCGATTGCCTTGACCGCGGCCTGGCGGTTCGATGTCGCATAGCAGATGTCTTCGGCGCGCGGGCCGACCACGTGCGGAAAGCGCGCGCGAATCGCGGCGACGATCTCGGCCGTATCGTCGACCGACAACGTGGTCTGCGTCAGGAACGCGAGCGGCGCGCCTTCGGGCACGGCCACGGTGGCCACGTCCGCAACGGTTTCAACCAGCGTCATCGCGCCTTCGGGCACTTGGCCCATCGTGCCGATCACTTCGGGATGGCCGGCGTGTCCGATGAACAGGATGTGCCGCCCGGCTTCGACCTGGCGTTCGGCCTGGCGGTGCACCTTGCTCACCAGCGGGCAGGTCGCGTCGAGCCAGTCGAGCCCGCGCGCGGTGGCCGATGTGGGCACTTGCTTGGGCACGCCATGCGCCGAAAACACCACCGGGCGGCCATCGGGCACGGCATCGAGTTCATCGACGAACACCGCGCCCTTGTCCTTGAGCTGATCGACGACGAAGCGGTTGTGGACGATCTCGTGCCGCACAAAGACCGGCGCGCCGTAGCGCTGGAGTGTGCGTTCGACGATCTCGATCGCGCGATCGACGCCCGCGCAAAAGCCGCGCGGGGCGGCAATGAGGAGGTCGATCGGGGGCAAAGCTGCGCCATCGCTGGCGGAGCGCGATGCTGGAAAGCTGGCGTTCATGGCGCGGCCCTTAGCATCTGCCTGCCGTCCGGGGAACCATTGCCGAAGGGCGACACGTTGCGTAGAGGGGGCGCATAAAATTGCGGCCTCCGCTAGCGCGGACCGGCCACCCGCGTTCTGAGGACTTGTTCGATGCTTCAATCCGCCCCCAGGTTTTCGACCGCCCGAATCGCCTTCGCAGGCATTCCGCTGCTGGCGCTCGCGCTGTCGGCTTGTGCGAAGAACAAGGGTGAACTGGTGGTCGACGATGGCGTGGGCGTCACCGCGCTGCGCAGCGCCTGCCCGGCGGTAGGCATCCCCGACTACACCGGCGACGTCACGCTGTTCTCGGCGCCCGACCGCACCGATGCCGGCGCGATCGACGTCACCGCAACGATGACCAACTTGCGCAGCACTTGCGACGACCAGGGAGATGCCGCAAAAATCTACACCATCGCCAGTTTCGACGTGCTCGCCACCCGCACCGATGTGCGCGGCGCCCGGCGGGTGCAGTTGCCGTACTTCTCGACTGTGATCCGCGCGGGCAACAACATCGTCGCCAAGCGCGTCGGCACGGTTACGCTCGATTTCGCAGATGGGCAGGCCCGCGCCAGCGCGCATGCGCAGGCCGGCAGCTATGTCGATCGCAGCGAAGCCACCTTGTCGCGCGACATCAAGGACAAGCTCAACCGCAAGCGCAAGGCCGGCGACACCGACGCAGCGATCGACCCGCTGGCGCAACCCGAAGTGCGCTCGGCCATTTCCAAGGCCAGTTTCGAACTGCTGGTAGGCTTCGCGCTCGACCAGAAGCAACTGGCGTACAACGTCACGCGATGAGTCCTAAACTCCAGTCATGCTGAACTCGTTTCAGCATCCATTTTGCCGATTCAACCGTCGGTGGTTGGGGAGAAATGGACCCTGAACCAAGTTCAGGGTGACGGATATGGTAACGTCGCCAGTCCCAAGCTTTCCCCACGCGGCCAAACCCGCTAGGCGCGCGATCATGTCCGCACCAAAGACCCTGTTCGCCGCCTTTGCCGATCACGTAACCGCCGCCACCGCCGAACTGGCGCGCGCTGGCGTCCTGCCGCAAGGCCTCGACACCGGCAATGTGACGGTCGAACCGCCACGCGATCCTGCGCATGGCGATCTTGCCACCAACGCGGCGATGGTGCTGGCCAAGCCCGCCAAGATGAACCCGCGCGCGCTGGCTGAAGCATTGTCGGTCGAACTCGCGAAGATACCCGGCGTTGCCGGCGTCAGCGTGGCGGGGCCGGGGTTCATCAATCTCAAGCTCGACGATGCGCTGTGGATCGAAGAACTGCGCACGATCGGCACAGCGGCGGCAGATTACGGCCGTTCGAGCATGGGCGGTGGCAAGACGGTCAATATCGAATATGTCTCGGCCAATCCGACCGGGCCGATGCACATGGGCCATTGCCGCGGCGCGGTGGTGGGTGATGCGCTGGCGACACTGCTCGAATTTGCCGGCAACACGGTGATCCGGGAGTATTACGTCAACGATGCCGGTGCGCAGGTCGATGTGCTCGCCCGCTCGGCGCACGTGCGGTATCGTGAAGCGCTCGGCTTCGAAGTGGGCGCGATCCCTGAGGGGCTGTACCCCGGCGAATACCTCATTCCGGTCGGCCAGCAACTCGCGGCCGAATTCGGTGACAAGTATGCCGCCGCGCCCGAAGCCGAGTGGCTCGTCCTGTTCCGCACCCGCGCGGTTGCGGCGATGCTGGTGATGATCCGCGCCGACCTGGCGCTGCTCGGCATCCACCACGATCTGTTCTCGTCCGAGGCCGAATTGCAGGCGGCGGGCAAACCCGAACTCGCCGAAAAGTGGCTGCGCGCGCACGATCTGGTCTACGATGGCGTGCTCGAAGCGCCCAAGGGCAAGCTGCTCGACGATTGGGAGCCGGTGGCGCTGCCGCTGTTCCGCTCGACCAGGTTCGGCGATGACCAGGACCGCCCGATCAAGAAGTCCGACGGCAACTGGACCTATTTCGGCGCCGATCTCGCCTACCACTTCCAGAAAGCCGAGACCGCCGACGAACTGGTCGATATCTGGGGCGCGGACCATGCCGGCACGGTCAAGCGGATCAAGGCTGCGGTCGCGGCGCTGACCGGGGCGGAGGGTGCAACCCCGAAATCGTTCGAGGTCAAGCTGGTGCAGATGGTCCAGCTCATGAAGGGCGGCCAGCCGTTCAAGATGTCGAAGCGTTCGGGCAATTTCGTCACGCTGGCCGACGTGGTCGAGATGGTGGGCAAGGACGTGGTGCGGTTCACCATGCTCAGCCGCAAGCCCGATGCGCAGATGGACTTCGATTTCGACAAGGTGGTCGAAGCGTCGAAGGACAACCCCGTGTTCTACGTGCAGTACTGCCACGCGCGGATCTGCTCGACCATGCGCAAGGCCGCGGCCGAGGGGCTGGGCCCCGATGCCGCCGATCTGGACCTGCTGGGCGAGGAGGAAGTGGCGCTGATCCGCATGGCCGCGCAGTTTCCGCGCCAGGTCGAAGCCGCCGCGCAGGCGCGCGAACCGCACCGGATCGCATTCTATCTCTATGAACTGGCGGGCGCGTTCCATGGTTACTGGAACATCGGCAACGATCGGCCGGAAAAGCGGTTCATCCTGACACGCGATGGTAAAACCAGTTCCGCGCGGCTTTTCCTTGCCGCGCAAATTGGGCAGGTAGTACGCAACGGGTTGGCCCTTCTGGGCGTAGAAGCCGCGCAGGAGCTTTGAGGATGATCGATCAGACCGGCCACGGCGGCGACGAAAAGGGTCACGAACCCTGGGATGATGCGGCGCAAGCTGCTCCCGAAGATCACGCAGCGGCGTTCGGAAGCGCTGCGCATGATCCGGAAAACCATGATCGGCTTGCACTGGGTGAGGACGAACGCCTGCCCTGGCTCGATTCGGCCGACGATGTCGATCACGAACCGCAGGATTCGGGCCGCATGGCCGGCTTTGTCATGCTCGGCCTGCTGACGCTCGGTGCGCTGATCGGTGGCATCTACTGGGTTAGCCACAGCCAGACACCATCGGCGCAGGCCGATGGCAGCCTGATCGAAGCGAGCAAGGCGCCGTACAAGGTCGAGCCCGCCAATCCTGGCGGCAAGACCTTCGAAGGCACCGGCGATTCGAGCTACAAGGTCAGCGAAGGCAAGCATCCCGATGGCAGCGCCGGCGCCATGACCGCCGGCGCCATGACCGCGGGCGCCAAGGCCGCCGACGCCAAAGCCGCGGCGGACGCGAAGTCCGGTGCAGCCGGGCCCGCCGCTGCAAACACCGCCGCTGCAAACACCGCCGAAGCCAAGCCGCCAGAAGCCAAATCTGCGGTCAAATCCGCTGCTGCGGGTTCTGGGTCGCAGGGCGGGGTCGGCGTACAAGTCGGCGCTTTCTCCAGCCATGCCGCCGCCGAAACCGCGTGGAGCAAGTTGTCCTCGCAATATTCCGCGCTTTCAGGCCACGGCCACCGCATCGTCGAGGGCAAGGCCGATATCGGCACGGTCTATCGCTTGCAGGCGCTCGCCAGCGATGCGGGCGCGGCCAATGCGTTGTGCGGTACGTTGCAGGGCGCGGGATTGCATTGCCAGGTCAAGCCTTGACCGAATAAGCCAGAACGGTGGTAATTTTCGGGGCCGATGCTCCAATGTGGTGCTAGGTCCGGTATTCAATGTTGCATGAGCGCTGGGGGGCGCTCGGGGGCGCGCGGGGTTTCATGCCCCTGCGCGCCTTTGCAGTTGTCGATACCTGGCCTATCCACATCACATGACGCCCGCCCGCTTGCCGCAGCCCCGCCGATTTGCCAGTTGAGCGGGCATGGTTCCGGCAATCTTCGGGCTTTCGGGCCTCACCCTCACCGCGGACGAGCGCGCGTTTTTCGCTGACGCCGATCCGGCGGGGTACATCCTGTTCGGCCGCAATATCCAAGCCCGATCGCAAGTGCGCGCGCTCACCGATGAACTGCGCGCGATCCACGGCCGCGCGCGCACGTTCATCTGCATCGACCAGGAAGGTGGCCGCGTCGCGCGGATGAAGCCGCCGGTGTGGGCGGCTTACCCGACCGGCGAAGCGTTCGACCGGCTTTATGATCTGGCGCCGATCAGCGCGATCGAGGCGGTGCGTGCCAACGCCCACGCGCTCGGGCTCGATTGTGCCGAAGCCGGGATCAGCGTCGATTGCCTGCCGCTGCTCGACGTGCGGGTGCCTGGCGCGCACGACGTGATCGGCGATCGTGCCTACGGCTCCGAGCCGCTGCGCGTGGCGGCATTGGGCCGCGCCGCGCTCGATGGCCTGGCGCGCGCGGGGGTGGCGGGCACGATCAAGCACATGCCCGGCCACGGCCGCGCGGGCGCGGACAGCCACAAGGAATTGCCCACCGTTACCGCCAGCGAGGCCGAACTCGAAACCGATCTGGCGCCGTTCAAGGCGCTGGCCGGGGCAGCGATCGCCATGACCGGCCACATCCGCTTCACCGCCTGGGATGCCGAAAACCCCGCCACGCAATCGCCCTTCGTGATCCACGAGGTAATCCGCAAACGCATCGGCTTCGACGGGCTGCTGCTGACCGACGATCTCGACATGGAAGCGCTCGACGGCAGCGTGCCCGAACGCGCCGCGCGCGCGGTTATGGCGGGGTGCGACATCGCGCTCAACTGCTGGGCGCGGATGGACGATATGGTGGGGATAGCCAAGGCCCTGCCGACGATGCGCGAAGCCACTGCCACACGGCTCGACCGCGCGCTGGGAACGACGCGCGATTTCGCAATTCCGGTGGATATGGGGCCCCAGGCCGATCTTTTCGCCAAGCGCGATGCCCTGCTCGCGCTGGTCGGTGCCGCAGCGTGAACGATGCGGACCTGGCGGTGATCGCGGCCGAGCCCGATCCTGACTGGGAACTGCTGGCGTCCCCGCCTTCGGACCATGCCACGCCGGACAAGGCCGCGCTGCATCTCGATCTCAATGGCTGGGAAGGCCCGCTCGATCTCCTGCTCGATCTCGCGCGGCGGCAGAAGGTCGATCTGCGCACGATCTCGATCCTCGATCTGGTCGATCAGTACCTCGCCTATATCGATCGCGCGGGCATGATGCGGCTGGAGCTGGCGGCCGATTACCTGGTGATGGCGGCATGGCTGGCCTATCTCAAGTCGCTGCTGCTGCTGCCGCACGATCCGCTCGTGGAACCATCGCCCGAGGAACTGGCGCTGCGCTTGCAACTGCGGCTGCAACGGCTGGCGGCGATGCGCGAATCGGGTGCGCGGCTGATGGCGCGCGATCGGCTGGGCCGCGACGTGTTCGCGCGTGGCGCGCCCGAAGGCTTGCGCGTGGACAAGCGGCACCGCTGGACTTGCGAATGGTTCGACCTCGTCGCGGCTTATGGCCAGGTCAAGGCGCGCAGCCAGCCGGTGGTGCACATGGTGCGCGAACGGCCGGTGATGACGCTCGAATCGGCGCTGGCGCGGGTCTCGGCGCTGTTGGGCGTGGCGCTCGACTGGCTCGATCTGCGCGCGTTCCTGCCCGCGCGGAGCGAGGCGGGTTTTGCCGATCCGCAATTGCGGCGCTCGGCGCTGGCCTCAAGCTTCGTCGCTGCGCTCGAACTGGCCAAGCAGGGCAAGGCCGAAATGCGCCAGGCCGAACCGTTCGCCCCGTTGATGCTGCGCGCGGCGCGATAGTGCCCGGCGAACTGGTCCGTGCGGTCGAAGCGGCGCTGTTCGCGGCGACCGAGCCGATGACCCCGCAAGCCATCGGCGCACACCTTGGCGGCGCGGATGTCCGCGAGGCGCTGGCCGAAATCGCGGCGCATTACGAAGGGCGCGGGATCGAACTGGTCGAACGCGGGGGCCGCTGGCATTTCCAGACTGCAGGCGATCTGGCGCACCTGCTCCGGCCCGAACGCGAGGACCAGCGCAAGCTGTCGCGCGCGGCCACCGAATGCCTGGCGATCATCGCTTACCACGAACCGGTCAGCCGCGCGGAGATCGAGGCGATTCGCGGGGTGCAGACTGCACGGGGCACGCTCGACGTGCTGATGGAAGCCGGCTGGGTCCGCGTGGCCGGGCGGCGTGAAGTGCCCGGGCGCCCGGTAATCTTTGCAACCACGCCCGACTTTCTCGCGCACTTCGGGCTCGAATCGCGGCGCGACTTGCCGGGGATCGAGGATTTGCGCGCTGCCGGGCTGCTCGATCCGGTCGACGATGCGTTCGCGGCGCTGGTCGATGGCGACTTGACCGCTGCGAAGGATCACGCGACCGAGGCCGTTGAAGACGCCGAATGATTGATGTGCCGGGGAACTGGCGCTACGCGGCCCGAAGCCCTATCTAGGGGTTTCGGAGGCATGACCGGGCAGGCCAGGTTGACGATCGGGCTGGCCGCCTGAAGGAGACATACGATGTTTGGACTATCTCCGATTCACCTGCTGCTGCTGGCGCTGGTCGTGCTGGTGCTGTTCGGCCGCGGCAAGGTATCCGAATTCATGGGTGATTTCGGCAAGGGCATCAAAAGCTTCAAGGAAGGCATGAACGACGATACGTCGCACGTGGTGCCGCCCGCCAGCCAGATCGCCCCGCCGGCGCCTGTCGCGCCCGTTCAGGCAACGACCTCGCAGCCGGTGAACGAAGCCGTGCCGCCGCACAGTCCGTCGCAGGGCCCGGTCTCCTGATCCGGCTTTCGCAGCGCCGCTGACAGCCCATGTTCGATATCGCGCCTTCCGAATTGCTGGTGGTGGTGCTGGTGGCGATCGTCGTCATCGGCCCCAAGGACCTGCCGATCGCGCTGCGCACCGCAGGCAAGTGGATCGGCAAGATGAGGCGTATGTCGGCGCATTTCCGTTCGGGCGTGGAAGCGATGATCCGCGAAGCCGAACTCGAGGAAATGGAAAAGAAGTGGCGCGAACAAAACGCCGCGATCATGGCGCAAAGCGGAGCGACGCCAGCGTCTGAACCAGCGTCTGATCCAGCGGCGGCGCCCGTGGCGCAGCCTGAACATCCAGCGGCATCGGCTGAAGCAGGCGTGCCGGGTCTCGGCCTGCTGAGCGCTGAAGAAGCCGAGCAGTTCCACGCGCATTTGCCCGTAGCCACGCCAGCTTCGTCACCTGCTCCGCCACAACACCCACCGACGTCATCAGTGGCCAAGGCCGAGGCTGCGACCTGACATGGCCATCAAATTCCGCGACATCGACGATAGCCAGGCGCCGCTGCTCGATCACCTGATCGAACTGCGCCAGCGACTGCTGAAGTGCGTCTATGCGCTGGTGATCACGTTCGCGATCTGCATGACTTTTTCCGACCGGATTTTCGTGATCTTGGTTCACCCGCTGGTCAAAGCAGGGCAGCCGCGGCTGATCTACACGAAGCTCTATGACGCGTTCTTCGTCAATGTGAAGGTGTCGCTGTTCGCCGCTTTCCTGATCAGCTTCCCGGTGATTGCCAACCAGCTCTGGGCCTTCATCGCGCCCGGGCTCTATTCGCGCGAGAAGAAGGCGTTCCTGCCGTTCCTCATCGCCACGCCGATCCTGTTCAGCATGGGCGCGAGCCTTGCCTATTTCGTGATGATGCCCATCGCGTTCCGCTGGTTTCTGGGATTCCAGGGTGCGAAGGGCGGCTTGCAGGTCGAAGCTCTGCCCAACGCGGCCGATTACCTCAATCTCGTCATGCACTTCATCCTCGCGTTCGGGGTCAGTTTCCTGCTGCCTGTGCTGCTGATGCTGCTCAACCGCGCCGGGATCGTCAGCCGTGCGCAGTTGGTACGGGCGCGGCGCTATGTGATCGTGGGCTGTTTCGCGGTGGCTGCGGTGGCCGCGCCGCCGGACCTGGGCAGCATGCTGATGCTGGCGTTCCCGCTGGTGCTGCTGTTCGAGGGCACGCTGGTCGTGATGCGCTTCATCGAGAACAAGGAAGCCGAAGAGCGTGAAGCCGCCGAAGACGCCAAGCTGGTGCCCAATCCCGCAACGCTGCTGAGCGAAACGCCGCCCGCGCCCTAGCGATCCCTGGTCGGTTTGTTCACCGGCTGCCCGGTCGAATAGACCTTCCCCCCGCCGATCCAAACTTCGAGCACCCGTGTGGCGCGAACCTGCGCAGGGGATGCCGTCATCGGATCGGTATCGACGAAGATGAAGTCGGCGCGCAGCCCGGGGGCGATCCGGCCGAACTTCTGCTCGGCAAAGCCGGCGTAAGCCGCGCCGCTGGTGTAGCCGGCCAGCGCTTCGGCGCGGGTCACGCGCTCTTGCGGTTGCCAGCCACCTGCGGGCTGCCCGTCCGGCCCCTCGCGCGAAATCGCCGCTGCCAGCCCCGCGAACGGATCGGGCAATTCCACCGGCGCGTCGGACCCGAACGCCATGTGCGCGCCCGATGTCAGCAGCGAATGCCACGCATAGGCCCCCGCCAACCGCGCCGGACCAAGCCGCGCTTCGGCCATCTGCCGGTCCGAAGTCTGGTGGACCGGCTGCATCGAAGCGACCACGCCGAGCTTGGCGAACCGTGCAATGTCGGCCGGATCGAGGATCTGCGCGTGTTCGATCCGCCAGCGCCGATCGCCCTTGTACGTCTGGTTCAACTGCTCGACCGAATCGAGCACCGCGCTGTTGGCACGATCGCCGATGGCATGGACCGCGACCTGGAAATGGTCGAGCGCGGCGCGGCTCATCAGGTTGCCCAATTGCGTGTCCGAGAGGCGCGGCAGTCCGGTGCCGGGTGCGTCGGCATATGGCGCCTTGAGCCAGGCCCCGCGCGAACCGAGCGCGCCATCCATGTAGAGCTTGACCCCGCCCATGTGCAGCCGGTCGCCGTAAAGCCACGGCGTCGGGCCCGATCCGCCGATCAGCGACATCGCCTCGGTGCCGCTGGCGTAGACCATTACACGCAAATAAAGCCGGTTGAGATCGCCCGCACGGCGCAGTGCCTGCCAGTCCTCGATGGTGGTGCCCATGTCGGCGGCAGCGGTGACCCCGCGCTTGAACAGCAGGTCCTGTGCGGTGGCAAGCGCGAGATCGCGGTCTTCTGCGCGCGGCAGCGGCACGATCTTGTCGACGAGGGCCGATGCATTGTCGACCAGCACGCCCGCTGGCGCGCCGCCCGCACTGCGCACGATCTGCCCGCCCGCGGGGTCCTTGATGGCGGCGGTGACCCCGGCGGCCTTGAGCGCCGCGCTGTTGCCCCAACCCGCGTGGCCATCGACGCGCTCGAGCCAGACCGGCCGATCGGCCACCGCCGCATCGAGTTCGGCGGCGGAGGGAAAGCGCGAGTTTCCGGCCGAGTCCTTGAGCCCCCAGATTTCCTGGTTCCACCCGCGCCCGATGATCCACGGCCGATCGGGGTGCGCGGCGGCGTAATCGCGGATCCTGGCCTGCGCTTCGGCCAGTGACTTCGTCTCGGACAGATCAAGCGTGAGTGCGGCGAAGCCCAGTTGCAGCAAGTGCAGATGCGCGTCGATCAGCCCGGGCAGCAGCACGCGGCCCTTGCCATCGACGCGGTATTGCGCGCGCGGCAGCTTGTCGCCCTTGTGATAGACCGCGAGGATCGTGCCATCGTCGCTGAAGCGGAAGGCGGTAAAATTCTCGACCCGTCCGTCGGCGGTGACGGTTTCGCCAGCCACGTTGTCGACCAGCGTATCGGCCAACGCCGGTGAGGCCGAGAGCAACATCGCCGCCAAAACGGCGCGAAAAGCAGTCTTCACGCCTTGGGGCCCTTGCGCGGCAGCCGCCGGATCAGCGCGCTGGTATCCTCGCGCCCGGCCCCCAGCGCCTGCACGTCTGCGTAGAACTGATCGACCAGCGCGCCGATCGGCACACTGGCGCCGAGCGCGCGCGCTTCGTCGATCGCCAGCCCCAGGTCCTTGCGCATCCAGTCGACCGCGAAGCCGAAGTCGAATTCGTCGTTGGCCATCGTGTGCCAGCGGTTGTCCATCTGCCAGCTTTGCGCGGCGCCGCCCGAAATCGCGGTATAGACCTTGTCGAGATCGAGGTGCGCGGCTTGCGCCAGCCGGATCGCTTCGGAGAGCCCCGCCAGCGCGCCGGCGATGCAGAACTGGTTGCACATCTTGGCAAGCTGCCCCGCGCCGGCCTTGCCGACATGGGTGATGCGGCTGGAATAGGCTTCCAGCACCGGCCGCGCGGCTTCGATCGCCTTGGCGGTGCCGCCGCACATGATCGACAACGTGCCCGCTTCGGCGCCCGATTGCCCGCCGGTGACAGGCGCATCGACGCACATGATTTCCTTGTCGCGCCCCTCGACTGCGATCTGCCGCGCGATCTTGGCCGAAACGGTGGTGTGATCGATGAACACCGCGCCGCGCCGCAACCGGGTGAACACGCCGGTGGGCCCGAGCACGACATCGGCCAGATCATCGTCGTTGCCCACGCAGGTAACCACCGCGTCGGCGCCGTCGGCGGCATCGGCGGGGGTGCTGGCGAGCCGCGCCTCGATGTTGGGGTGCGCTTTCTGCCAGGCTTCGAGCCGCGCGGGCGAGCGGTTGAACACGGTCAGCTTGTGCCCGGCGGCGGCGATGTGGCGCGCCAGCGGCGAGCCCATCACCCCGAGGCCGAGGAACGAGACGTTGAGCGAGGGGGCGGCGGCCGGTGCGGCGGGATCGGTAGTCATGATTTGGTGTTTAACCGCTTTGTGCCCAGCCGCCAGCCCTTCTTCGGTCACGTTGCAACCACCTTTCGCCGCAGTGCAGCGATCGAATGGTTTCCAAGCTCGCGGCGCTGCGCTATCCGCCTCAGCCGATGGTGAACTTTGTCCAAGCCGTGTTCGGCCCACGCGTGATGCGTCCGCTGTTCTGTCTGCTCACGCTGTTCACGCTGACGATGGCGTTCCTGCCCCAGCCGCCGGCAACGCCGATCGACAAGTTTGGCGACAAGTTCGAACACATGGCCGCCTTCGCGGTGCTGACCGCGGTGGCGCTGATCGCCTGGCCGCAATCGCGGCGCTGGCGAATCATCCTGCTGCTGTCGGGGCTGGGCGCGATGATCGAATTCGTCCAGGAAATCCCCGATCTGCACCGCGACAGCGACTGGCACGACTGGGCGGCGGACACGCTGGCGATCGTGGCGGCGGCGGTGGTGGTCTCGCCGATCGTGCACGTGCTGCGACTCGATCGCACGGCTGCGCCAGACGCTGAACAACCTGCACCGGCCGAATAGCGCGGTTTCCTTTAGGGCCAAAAAGCGCGCTATTGCTGGTCGCATTTTCCGGGTCAGCCAATATTTCCATTGGCTTTGAAAATGCTCTAGGGCGCGCCGATCATGGATATCGCGACAACTGCCGTGCCCGAATCGCCAGAGGCCGACCCTGCCACCCCTTCGCTGACGCTCGCCGACGTGCGCGCTGCGGCCGAGCGGATCGCGGGCCATGTCGTGCGCACGCCGACGCTTTACAGCCGCACGCTCAGCCAGATCACCGGCGCCGAGATCTGGCTCAAGTTCGAAAACCTGCAATTTACCGCAAGTTACAAGGAACGCGGCGCGCTCAATGCGCTGGTGCAGTTGACCGATGAACAGCGCGCGCGCGGCGTGATCGCGGCGAGCGCGGGCAATCACGCGCAAGGCCTGTCGTACCACGGCACCCGGCTGGGCGTGCCGGTCACGATCGTGATGCCCAAGACCACCCCGGTGGTGAAAGTGATGCAGACCGAGCAAGTCGGCGGCAAGGTCGTGCTCGAAGGCGAGACGTTCGACGATGCCTTTGCTTATGCGCGGTCGATGGAGCAGCAGCTCGGGCTGACCTTCGTCCATCCGTTCGATCACCCGCACGTGGCGGCGGGGCAAGGCACCGTGGCGCTAGAGATGCTGGCCGATGTGCCCGATCTGGAAACGCTGGTTGTGCCGATCGGCGGCGGCGGGCTGCTGACGGGCATGGCCGTGGCGTCGCGCGGCATCAACCCGGCGATCGGTCTGGTCGGTGTCGAGGCGGAACTTTACCCGTCGATGTGGGCGCGGCTCAACCATGTCGAAGGCGTCTGCGGCGGCGACACCCTGGCCGAAGGCATCGCGGTCAAGGAACCGGGCAAGTTCACCTCGGCGGTGCTGGCGGGGCTGATCGACGAGCTGGTGCTGGTCAGCGAAAACGCGCTCGAAACCGCGCTGGCGCTGCTGCTGCAAATCGAGAAGACCGTGGTCGAAGGCGCAGGCGCGGCCGGCCTTGCGGCGGTGATGTGCAACCCCGAGATGTTCAAGGGCCGCAAGGTCGGCATCGTGCTGACCGGGGGCAATATCGATACGCGGCTGCTGGCCAACGTGCTGCTGCGCGATCTGGCGCGCTCGGGCCGCCTCGCGCGGTTGCGGCTGACCTTGCAGGACCGGCCGGGTGCGCTGTTCAAGGTGATGCGCGAATTCGATGCGCACCAGGTCAACATCATCGAGATCTACCACCAGCGCATCTTCACGCACTTGCCCGCCAAGGGCCTGATCACCGACATCGAATGCGAAGCGCGCGATCGCGAGCAGCTCGACAAGCTGGTCGCAAGCCTGCGTGGCAAGGGGTATGAAGTGAGCCAGGTCGAGCTGGGATAGCGGCCTGACCTGCGAACGCGCCGGCACAAAATTCCTGCCGATTCCGGATGCAACCGATTTCGCGCCCGCGCGTTACCGCACGATGGAGCTTTCGGAATGAGGCGGGCGGCGTTGCCGGTTGCCGCGCAACCTTTGCCTTGTCGGGCGTCCCGCGCCGGTACGCCGACGACGCGCGACGGACGCCCGCGCAAATATTTCTCGCGGGTTGCGGAAGACTGATGGTTAAGAGACTTCCACCATGCCGCCCGGTGATGCATGATCGTTGCATAGGGTGCCGCTGGCCGTGGCCGCACCAAGGAACCGCCAAGCCCCGTGACCGCGCCCGTCCGCTTTCCCCGCTTTTTCGTGACCAGCCCGGCGCCGTGTCCCTATTTGCCGGGGCGGACCGAGCGCAAGGTGTTCACCGAACTCAAAGGCCCCAATGCCGACGAGCTGAACGATGCGCTTGGCCGCATCGGATTCCGGCGCAGCCAGACCGTTGCCTACAGGCCAAGCTGCCTCGATTGCGCGGCGTGCGTGTCGGTGCGGATCGTGGGCAAGGAATTCGAGGCTTCGGCTACGCAGAAGCGGCTGATGAAGCGCAACGCGGACCTCGAGGTCACGATGTGCAAGCCGTGGTCCACCGGCGAACAGTTCGAATTGCTCCAGACCTATCTCGCCAGCCGGCACCCCGGCGGGGGGATGGCGACGATGGACGAAATGGACTTCGCCGACATGGTCGAGCACACGCCCGTCACCAGCTATGTCATCGAATATCGCGAACCAGGCGTGGACGGGGAACCGGGCCGGCTGGTGGGCGCGTGCCTGACCGATCAGCAGGGCGATGGTCTGTCGATGATCTACAGCTTCTACGATCCGCATCACTCCACGCGCTCGGGGCTGGGCACGTTCATCATCCTCGACCATGTCCGGCGCGCGGCGTGCGCGGGATTGCCTTATGTCTATCTTGGTTACTGGGTCGAAGGTTCGGCGCGGATGCAGTACAAGGTGCGCTTTCGTCCGCTCGAAAAGCTCGGGCGCGAAGGCTGGGTGCGGTTCGATCCCGATGAACAGGCCAACGCAATCACGCGCGCCGTGGCAACCGCGCGAGCCGATTTCGCCGCGCTTGGCGTGGGCGAAGGCGACGGCAAGGACGGCGTGCCCGGCCGGCTCTATTCGCTCCCGCTCGGCTGAGCCGGGCACGGCACGCGTACAAACCATTTCCAGGCAACTGCCAGCAATGCCGCTTTCGCCGCCGCATTCACGGGCGCGTTCAATGCCGCATTCTGCGGGCCTTGGCGTTCTGCTTGTCGCGCTTGCGTGCGGGTCCGTGCTGTCTGGCGGAACCCGCGTTTTCGCGCAGAGCCGCCAGACCGATCAGGAACTCAAGGACCTGATCCCGGACTCGGCGATCGACAACCCGCAAGCCTGGGCCAACCAGCCCGTTCCGGCCGCAAACGCGCCGACTTCGATCTCGCCAACTTCAATTCCTGGCAATGCTACGCCGCCAACCCCCGATGCCGCGCTTGCCGCTGCCGACCCGTCGCAGCCCTTGCCCGATCTCAGTGGGTTGGTGCTGGCCTGGCCCGACACCGCGACGATGCCCACGATCGATCCGCTGGCGCCCGATACGGACCTGGCGGCCGCCAATGCCGCCAACGCGGCAGCAGCCCGCGAATTGGCCACTCAGGAGCGCGCGACCTTGCGCCCTGGCGACACCACCACCCCTCGCACCGCGCGCAACGACACGATCAGCGTGGGCCGCGCGGTCGAACTGGCGTTCCCCGTCGATCTCGCCACCTTCCCTGATCGCGAGGCGTTTGCGCTGCGGTTCGGTACGTTGTCGAGCCTGAAATCGCTCGACAGCAAGTCCGACACCATCGCGCAAGTCGGCCGCCGCGCGGAGGCCGACCGCAAGGCGCTGGTCAGCCTGATGCGGCTTTACGGGTACTACGATCCTGAAGTGATCCAGACGATAGGCGGAAACCGGGGCGACGTTGCCCGGCGCATGGCCAGCGCCGAAACGGCCGCCAGCTCCGCCCCCACACCCCCTGCAACCGACGCGACGGCGGCTTCGGCTGCGCCCGAACCGACCGCCGAGCGCCCGGCCGTGCGCTTCGACATCGTTCCGGGACCGCTCTACCACTTGCGCACCGTCACGCTCGGCGATCTCGAGGCAACCGGCATCGATTACCCGATGCTGCGCGCGGCTTATCCGATGAAGATCGGTGATCCGGCCAACACCGACCGCATCCTGTCGGCCGACATGCAACTCACCACCGCGCTGGGCGAGCACGGCTATGTCTTCGGCACCGTCGGGGATGGTGAGTTGACGATCGATCACGATCCGCGGCTGGGTGACCTTGCGGTTCCGGTCACCAACGGGGGCAAGTTCGCGTTCGGCAAGGTGATCAGCGAATCGCCGGATTTCCTCAGTTCGGACCACTTGCGGCGAATCGCACGGTTCAAGGCGGGGCAAGTGGCGAAGAAATCCGGGCTCGACGATCTGCGCCAGGCAGTGCTCGCCACCGGGCTGGTATCGTCGGTGACGATCACGCCAAGGAAGGTCATCGAACCGCAAGGCGGGTCGGGCGTGAGCCTGGCGGTTCCGGGCACGATCGACGTTGACGTCGCGATGATCCCCGCGCCGCTGCGCACGGTTGCCGGCCAGCTCGGCTATTCGAGCGGGCAGGGCGCGCGGCTCGAACTGAGTTGGGAGAATCGCAACTTGTTCCCGCCCGAAGGCATGCTGCGCGTGCGCGGCGTGGCGGGCACGCGCGAACAGCTTGCCGGGATCACCTTTCGGCGCAACAACTTCCGCACGCGCGACCAGGTGCTGACCGCCGACTTGTTCGTCCAGAACGTCAAGTACACCGCCTATACCGCCAAGACGGTCAGCTTCATCACCACGCTACAGCGCCAGGCGACGATTCTGTTCCAGAAGCCGTTCACCTATTCGGTCGGCTTCGAGGCGGTGGCCACGCGCGATACCAATGGGTCGACCATCGGCCAGCAGTCGATCCCGCAGACCTACTTCGTGATCGCACTGCCCTTGCAAGCCGGGTACGACGGCAGCGACAACCTGCTCGATCCCACGCGCGGGTTCCGGCTGAACTTGCGCGTCTCGCCCGAAGCTTCACGCACGCTGGGCCAGCAATCGACTTATGTGAAGTCGCAGTTCGACGCCAGCATCTACCACACCGTCGCGCCGGGCGTGGTGCTGGCAGGCCGCGCGCGGTTCGGCTCGATCACCGGCGCCGACATTGCCAGCATTGCGCCGTCGCGGCGGTTCTACGCCGGCGGCGGGGGATCGGTGCGCGGTTACGGCTACCAGCAGATCGGCCCGAAGGACACCGCCGGACTGCCCAGCGGCGGCCGCTCGTTGACCGAATTCGGCCTTGAAGCCCGGGTCAAGACCGGGTTTGCAGGCGGCGCGGTCAGCGTGGTGCCGTTTGTCGATGCGGGCTCGGTCGATCAGGGCAGCACTCCGGCCTTCCGCGATATCAAGGTGGGCGTGGGCCTGGGCATTCGTTACCTGACCAACTTCGGCCCGATCCGCATCGACGTGGGCACACCGCTCAACAAGGGACCCAAGGACAGCCGCGTCGGCGTTTACGTCGCGCTGGGCCAGGCGTTCTGATGCCAGACGTTCCGATAGCAGATCCAGCGCTGCCGCCGCTCGATCCGGGCGCACCCGAACCAGCGCAGCGCGTGATCGTGCGCCGCTCGTTCGCGCGCAGCGGTGCGGTGGCCGCGCTCAAGACGCTGATCGTGGCGGCGGTGATCGCGGTGATCGCGGTGTTCGCGATCGACAGTTCAATCGGGCATCGTTTTCTGATTGACCGGATCACCGCGCTCGCGCCGGCCAGCGGGCTGCGGGTCAGCGTCGGGCGGATCGACGGGTCGGTTTATGGCGCGGCCACGATCCACGACTTGACGCTGAGCGATCCCAAGGGCCCGTTCCTGGTCGTGCCGGTCAGTGAACTCGACTGGCGGCCGCTGAGCTGGGTGCGCAGCGGACTCGATATCCGCGCGCTGACGATGCACCGCGGGCATTTGCTGCGCGCGCCCGCGCTCAAGCCGGGCAAGCCGGGCGGATCGACGCTGCCCAATTTCGATACCCGCATCGACAAGCTGGTGCTCGACGCGTTCATCGTCGATCCGGGCGTGATCGGTGAACGCCGCCGCATCGACCTGACCGGCCGCGCCGATGTGCGAAAAGGCCGCGCGCTGGTCGATCTCAACGGGCGTTTGGGCGGGAAAGATCGGCTGATCGCGCACCTCGACAGCGAGCCCGATCGCGACAAGTTCGAACTCGCCGCCGATTACAACGCGCCCAGGGACGGCCTGCTCGCCACGCTGACCGGCACGCACGCCGATGTCATGGCCAGGGTGGGAGGCAAGGGCGGCTGGCGCGATTGGCGCGGCTTCGTCGTCGCGCAACGCGGTGGCAAGTCGCTGGCGGCGCTGCAACTCGGCAACCGGTCGGGGCGTTATTCGGTCGCGGGGCTGGTCCATCCGGGCGATCTGGTCTCCGGCCTGCCCGCGCGTGCGCTGGGCGAGACGGTCGCGCTGGTGTTCGGCGGGACGTTCGTGGGCAACGTGATCGACGGCCGGCTTTCCGCGCAGGGCCAGGCGCTGCACGCGATCGCCACCGGTGCGCTCGATCTCGGGCAGGATCGCGCGAACGGGCTGCTGATCGACGCGGTGCTCGACCGGCCGCAACTGGTGCTGCCCGATCCGGCGCTGACCGGGGTACGGCTGAGTGCGAAGCTCGACGGCCCGTTTTCGGCGCTCGCGATCGACCACCGCCTCACCGTCGCATCACTCAAGAGCGGCCAGGTCGAAATCGACGGCCTTGCGCAGCACGGCATCGCGCGGTTGGCGAACGGGCGGCTCATGGTGCCGCTGGCGCTGACCGCGCAGCGCATCCTGACGGGCAACCCCGCGTTCGATCCGCGGCTGATCAACGGCCAGGCGGGCGGAATGCTGGTGCTCAATGGCACGAAGCTCGATTCCGACGCGCTCGACGTTGCATTTCCGGGGCTGACCGCGCGGCTGGCGCTGCGTTCGGACCTTGCGCGCGGTACTTACGCGCTCGCCGGACCAGTCAACGCCAAGGGGCTGGCGCTGACCAACCTCGGGCTGATCGACGCCAATGCGAAGATCGTGTTCAGCATGGCCGAGCGCAGCCCGTGGCGGCTCCAGGCGCAAGCCAGCGGCGCGATGACCCGGATCGACAACGCCACGCTCGAAAGCCTGACCGGGGGCGGCGTGCACTTTGCCGGCAACGCTACGCTGGGCCTGGGCGCGCCGATCGTGTTCCGCGACACCCGGCTGACCTCGCGCAAGCTGTCGCTGGCGCTGTCGGGCGCGCGCACTGTCGATGGCCGCACCACGCTCGCGGGCAATGGCCGCAGCGCCGATTATGGGCCGTTCACCGTGCGCGCCACGCTCGCCCAGAATGGCCCGCAAGCCGAACTGGTTTTCGCAGATCCGCTGCCCGCGGCCAGTCTCAAGGACGTGCGCGTCGCGCTCTCGCCGATCAAGGACGGGTTCCGCATCGAAACCGCGGGCGGATCGCGGCTGGGGCCGTTCGCGGGTATGCTGGGCCTGTTCATCCAACCGCGTGGCGCCACGCAGGTGCGGATCGAAATGCTCAAGGTCTCGCAAACCTCGGTCAGCGGCGCGCTGACGATCGCGGGCGGCGCGGCCACGGGCAAGCTGGCGCTGACCGGCGGCGGGCTCGATGGGACGATCGCGCTGGCGAATGCCGGTGGCGGGCAAGGCATCGACGCGTTGATCAACGCCCGCAACGCCACGTTCGCGGGCGCCACCCCGATCCGCATCGGCAAGGCGCGGGTCGAAGCCAAGGGCGTGATTGCAACAGGCCACAGCAATATCGACGCCACGCTTTACGCCGAAGGGCTGTCGAGCGGGCGCCTGTTCATCGGCCGGCTCGCCGCGCACACCGCGCTGACCAACGGCGCTGGGCCGTTCACCGCCTCGTTGGCGGGCCGGCGCGGCGCGCGCTTTTCGCTCCAGACCACGGGTTCGATCGCATCGGACCGCGTCGTCCTGCTCGCCTCGGGCGATTACGCCGGCCGGCCGATTGCGATGGCGCGCCGCGCGGTACTGACCCGCGACCCGAACGGCTTGGGCTGGAGCCTTGCGCCAACGCAAGTCAACTTCGCGGGCGGCATCGCGATCGCCTCGGGCCACTTGCTCGGCGGGCCGACCCAGATCTCCCTCCAGCTTGCGAAAATGCCGCTGTCGCTGGCCGATATCGCGTTGGGCGATCTGGGATTGGGCGGATCGGTTTCGGGCATCGTCGATTACCGCAACGATGGCCAGGGCGCACCCACCGGCAACGCGCGGGTGATGATCAATGGGCTGACCCGCTCCGGGCTGATTCTTTCATCGAGCCCGATCGACGTGGCGGTGATCGCCGCGCTCGACTCGCAGGCGCTGCAAACGCGCGCGGTGTTCAAGGAAGGCGGCGCCATTCGCGGCCGCCTGCAAGGCCGCATCGCCAATTTGCCGCGCGGGGGCACGCTGGTCGAGCGGCTGCGCGCGGGCAGCCTGGCCGCGCAATTGCGTTACAGCGGCGCGGCCGAAGCGCTGTGGCGGCTGGCCGGGGTCGATACCTTCGACCTGACCGGGCCGCTGGGCGTGACCGCAGATATTTCGGGCAACCTCGACAACCCCGCCATTCGCGGCGCGCTCGCCAGCAACGCGTTGCGCCTGCAAAGCGCGCTGACCGGCACCGATCTGCGCGGCATCAAGACCGTGGGCACCTTCGATGGCTCGGTGCTGACGCTGCCACGCTTTGCCGGCACCACGCCCAACGGTGGCACGGTCGTCGGCAACGGCACGATCGACTTGTCCGACGTGGCGTCGCGCGGGGTCGCGCTCGATCTCAAGATCGCGGCGGCCAATGCCCAAGTGCTCAACCGCGACGATATCAAGGCGACCGTCACCGGCCCGCTGCGACTGGTCAGCAACGGCAACGGCGGCACGATTGCCGGGCGCTTGCGGATCGACAAGGGTTCCTGGGCGCTCGGCCGCGCGGCAGCGGCGGCAGCGATCCCGGTGCTCAAGACGCGCGAGATCAACTTGCCCGCCGATGTTGCGCCGCCGCCCGCGCCCACCGCACCGTGGACGTACCTGATCGATGCGGTTGCTCCGGGCCAGTTCAACGTGCGCGGCTTGGGGCTCGACAGCGACTGGTCGGCCGACGTCAAGCTGCGCGGGCCGACCAGCAACCCGCAGATCTTCGGCACCGCCGACGTGCAGCGCGGCAGCTACCAGTTTTCGGGCAAGACCTTCGACCTCACGCGCGGCAAGATCCGCTTCACCGGCGAACAACCGCCCGATCCCCGGCTCGACATTGCCGCGGCTGGCGATGCCAACGGCGTCTCCGCCACGATCACCATCCAGGGATCGGCGAGCAAGCCCGAGATCAGCTTTACGTCCACCCCGGCGCTGCCCGAGGAAGAACTGCTCAGCCGGCTGCTGTTCGGCAGTTCGATCACCCAGATTTCGGCGCCCGAAGCAGTTCAACTCGCGGCGGCAGTCGCCAGCCTGCGCGGCGGCAGCGGGCTCGATCCGATCAACAAGCTGCGCAGCGCGATCGGGCTCGACCGACTGCGCGTGATCGGCGCCGACGCTGCCACCGGTCGGGGCACGGCGATTGCGGTGGGCAAGTACCTCGGGCGCAGGTTCTTCGTCGAACTGGTGACAGACGGCAAAGGCTACAGCGCCAGTTCGATCGAATTCCGCATCACCCGCTGGTTGTCGCTGCTGGGCACGATTTCATCGCGGTCGCAGCAATCGGGGCTGAACGTGAAGGCGAGCAAGGATTATTGAGGGGTGACCTCGATTCCAAGGCAGGTTTGACACTGCGGGTGTTGTAACTAGACTTGGCCCCAGTCCACGATGGGGTGCTCGAACGAAGAGCAGTCAGACTGCGGCAGTCGGGGTTCGCCCTTGCCAATGCAGACGGGATGGGGGCAGAAATGGCCGTCGACTACGCAAATTCGGGAAGGTACGATCTGGATGCTTTCCAGAAAGCCGTGGACCTTGGCTTCGGCAAAACGACGGACACCGAGGCCAAGGGGCATTATTACTCGGGATCGACGGCCAATTTTGCCAGCTTGCTAGGTCTGGCCGCGGCCGACACGCGCGTCACCGACATTCGCTGGATAGCCTACATGATGGGCACAACATTCTGGGAAGCGGCGCACATCGTCAGCCTGCCTCCGGCCGCGCCGAAGAAAAAGGCAAGGCACGTTTACGTAACCGGGACGCCGATAGAGGAAGCCGGCAAAGGCGCTGGCCGAAATTATTATCTGCCGGTCAAGGTGACGCCTTTCGTGTCAGCGACGGCAGACCCGATGAAGGCGTTGGTTACAATCTTCGACGGGTCGCAATACACCATCAAGGTGAACGGACGGCTGTACACCATTCACCGCGTGATCAAGGGCGTCGAAGAAAAATCCGCATACGGCAATCTCCCGCACCAGGGCGGCGCCTTGCCAGCGACGAAGGCGCCGACGACCTACATGGATGCCCCGGGAGCAGCCAATTCCTATTACGGCCGTGGGTACGTCCAACTGACCTGGTGGTACAATTATGCCGCAGCCGGCGATGCTACCGGCTGCGGCCTGATGTATCTGTACCACCCCGAGCGGGTCTTGCAGGCAAACGATGCCTATCAAATCATGGCATGGGGCATGCTGAATGGATACGGCTTTGCGAATGGCCATAAATTGAGCGATTACTTCAATGCGACCAAGTCCGATTATACGGGCGCGCGGGCGATCATCAATGCCAACGATCCCAAACCTGCGATCGTGACCGCTTCCAAGATCTTCGAGGAGGCCTTGTTGGCTGCGCGCTTGACGGTGCCGGGTCCCAAGCAGTGAAGCGTCGTGCACAATTGGCCTTGCCGGGCGCATTGCTTGCCGGTCTTGCCGGCATCGCGCTGGCCAAGGCCGCCCCGGCGGCCCTGCCGGGCGCGGAGCATTGGCAGGTGGTTCACACCTTCCGCGATCCCGCGGTCAGCAATGTCCAGGGCGCGTTCCTTGCCAAGGACGATCCCCGATTGGTGGGGCGTGAACTCGTGTTGGGCCCCAAGGCCGTCCAGATCAATTTCTTCGGCTTTGGCCCGAACGGAAGCGAGGCCAATCTCGACGCTTGTTCTCGCGTTGTAAAAACCAACAAGAACACGCGCTTGAGCACACTGCTTACGGCCAAGCTACAGAAGCCGACAACCCAGCCAGGACCAACGCCGCAGAACATGGGCCTGGGCCGGGACCGGGTTGTGTTGGCAACGCAATACCGCTGCCAGGGCACCCCCTACAGCGGCGTAAACGGCATGGCAACCGCGCGGCTGGGCCCCAACCTGCTGCTGGCAATCCTCGACGATCAGGGGACACTGCTCCTGGAACCGTGGCCCGTAAAAGGGCCCGGCCCCGGTTTCGATTGCAGCGCAGCGGCATCCAGCGATCTTGCGCGGATATGCAGGAACGCCGCGCTCACCAGTCTGTATCGCAGCGTTGCCACGGCCGCGGCCCGCAATCGGTCGCTGGCCACGGACCCGGTTCTGGCCACCTTGCAAAAGGAATACCTGACCAAACGCGCGGCCTGCGGAACCGATGACGGCTGCATTGGCCGCGCGATGAGCGAATGGCTCGGCTACTTGATGCAGTGATCTTGCGTAGTGTTCACAGCGCCTTTTCGTAGATCAGATATTCCTTGTTGATCTTGCTGTTGATGGCGTCGGCGATGGCGACCATTCCCTGATTGTCGTCGAGAATCCACCCGATTTCCCCGCGCTTGCCGCCGTATTCGCTGACCGCTGCGCGGCGGACGTATTCGACCATCATGAAAGCCAGTTGGCTGGCGAGGCGGCTGGCTTGCAGGCGCTTGACCACGCCCATGAGCGGCACGCGCATATCGGCATTCTTGGGCTTGCGCAGCCACAGCAGCAGCTTGGCCCAGCCGAACGGGAACAGCTTGCCGCCGATCTGCTTGATCGGACGGTTGAGATCGGGCCAGGTCATCATGAAGGCCACCGGCTCTCCGTCCACTTCGGCAATCCGCACCAGGTCGGGGCGGATCAGCGGCTTCAGTTTCTTGCCGACGTAGGCGATCTCGCTGTCGGTGATCGGCACGAAGCCCCAGTTGTCGCTCCACGCATCGTTGAGGATGTGGAGGATGGTCTGGGCTTCGTTGGCGAAGTCCTTGAGGTTGACCTCGCGGATGCGGATGCGCGGGTTCTTTTCGCCCGAAGCGATGATCCGGCCGATCAGAGGTGGAAATTCCTTTGTGATATCAAGCTCATATGTCACAAGCCGCTTGGCGACCGTATAGCCTTCGCCTTCGATCCAGCCCTGCAGGTGCGCGGGGTGGTGGCCCATCATCACCATCGGCGGATGATCGTGGCCCAACGTCAGCAACCCGGGTTCGTCCCAGATCGACAGGCTGAGCGGGGCCAGCACGCGGATCATGCCCTTGTCGCCCAACCACTGTTCGGCGCGGGCGATCAAGGCATCGGAAATGGCGCGGTCCTCGGCCTCGATCATGCCCCAGTTGCCGGTGCCGGGGCCCATGCCCTGCGCCGGCGGAACCGTCAGCGCGAGGTGATCGATATGCGCCGAGATGCGGCCGACGATCTTGCCGGCGCGCCTCGCCAGGAACAACTGAACCTCGGCGTGTTCGAAGAACGGGTTCTTGCCTGGAGTGAGCAGTTCCTTGACGTCGCCGCGCAGCGGTGGAACCCAGTTCGGGTCAGTGGCGTTGAGGCGGTAAGCAAGGTCGATGAAGGCGTCGAGATCATGCTTGCCGGCCACTGGCGTGATCTTGATATTGCCCGAAAGTACGGTCTGGCTTGCCACTATCTTGCCTTTGTTTGCGAATAAGAACGTAATCAATTGTGCCCTGCGGACTGTCCCGGCCGCTTGTCAAGCCACGAGCCAGGCCTGACGATGCGACGCAAGGTTCCATGCGGGAATATGGCATTCGGAAAACTGGTCGATGATTGCGAGTGATGTCCTGAAGCCCAAGGGGTCCGTGCCGGCCGCTACAGCGACGGGTGTGTTGCCGCGCAACTTGGCCGTAACGCCTGATGACAAGGCCATGCTGCGAGCCGCAGTCGACCTGACGCGCGACATCGCTGCGGCGCGGCCGGCGATCTACTGGTCAGACATGCTGGGCTCTGCTGCGCTGGGCTATGCGGGGCTTGCAGGGGTGATCCTTGCGCCGGGTACGCTGGTGCAGATGGCTTGCGCAGTGGTTGCAGTGCTCGCGCTGTATCGTGCACTTTTGTTCATCCATGAACTGACGCACATCCACAAGACCGCGCTGCCGGGCTTCCGCTTCGCGTGGAACCTGCTGGTGGGCGTGCCGATGTTGACGCCCTCGCTGATGTACGAAAACGTCCACACGCTGCACCATGCGCGCACGCGCTACGGCACCGCGGATGATCCCGAGTACCTGCCGCTGGCGCTGATGAAGCCGTGGTCTTTGCCGGTATTCGTGGTCGTGGCGTTGCTGCTGCCGGTGGGGCTGCTGCTGCGCTCGGCGGTGCTGGTGCCGCTCGGCGTGTTGGTCCCTCCGCTGCGGAAGCTCGTGTGGGAGCGGTTTTCGGCGCTGTCGATCAACCCCGATTTCCGCCGCCGCCGGCCCGAGGGCGAGTTTGCACGGATGGTTTTCTGGCAGGAACTCGGCGCTTCGACGTGGGCGCTGTTCGTGCTCGGCTGGTCCGCCACGCATGGCTGGCGGCCGCTGGCGATCGGTATTGCGGTGGTTTCGATCGTGGCGTTGCTCAACCAGATCCGCACGCTCGTCGCGCATTTGTGGGAGAACGATGGCGAGACGATGACCGTAACCGGGCAGTTTCTCGATACGGTCAACGTTCCGCCGCCGGGCGTGCTGGCCGAAATGTGGGCGCCGGTGGGCTTGCGCTATCATGCCCTGCACCACCTGCTGCCGAGCGTGCCTTACCATTCGCTGGCCGAGGCGCATCGGCGGTTGCATGGGCACTTGCTCGAAGGGTCGACCTATGCACGCTCAAGCTATCCGGGGCTGATGCCGCTGGTCGGACGCCTCGCGCGCAGCACGATGTTGCGCCGCTGAGCTATTCTTCGGTGCGGATTAGCACCGTCTCGCCGATCAGCGCGAACAACACGAACGGTGCCCACGCCGCCAGCAAGGGCGGGTAACCGCCGAAATTGCCCATCGCCAACGCAGCGTTGTCGACCACGAAGTAGGCGAAGCCGAGCGCCATGCCGAGCACGACGCGCAGGAACAGGTGGCCCGACCGCGCAAGGCCGAACGCCGCCACGCCGCCCAGCAGCGGCATCAGCAGCGCCGACAGGGGGCCCGCGATCTTGTGCCACCATTTGCCGTCGATTTCACCGGTCTGGCGATTGGCATTGCGAATCGCGGCGATCGAGCGCGACAATTGCGGCAGCGATTCTGAGTCGGGGTCGGTCTTGTTGATCAACACCTGCACCGGGTCGACGGTCTTGGCGACGATCACCGGTGCCGGAAGCCTGGTCAATCGCGAACTCTGCACATCGAAGCTGGTCGGTTGGTCGAACTGCCAGCCCGGGCCGGCATAGCGTGCAATGGGTGCACGCACGATTTCGGCCACCATGCCATTGGGATCGCGGCGAAACCAGCTTGCGTCGGCCATCGTCATCGCCTTGCCTTCACCCGCGACACCTTTGGCGAACAGGATGTTGGGACCGTCCTGCAGCCACACGTTGGCCTTGACCCCGCTATCCTTGGGGATCGGGCCGAACCCTACCGCCTCCCACGCCTTGAGCGTCGAGGTCGCGCGGGTGACGATGCGTTCGTTGAAGGCAAAGGTGAATGCCGAGCACACCATGGCCACCAGCACCAGCGGCGCCAGGACCTGATGCGCCGATAACCCGGCGGCCTTCATCGCGACGACTTCGCTGTTCTGGTTGAGCGTCGACAGTGTGATCAACGTCGCCAGCAGCACCGAATACGGCAAGAAGCGTGCGACAAGCTGCGGAAAACGCAGTGAAACATAGGTCAGCAATTGCGCCTGACCATTTCCTGGCGCTGCCAGGATCTTGCCGCTTTCGCTGAGCAGGTCGAGCATCTGCAAAACCAGCGTCAGCATCAGCAGCACCGCCAGGATCCGCACCGCGAACATCTTGGCCATGTAGATCGTGATGGTGCGCGACGGGAAGAAATCAAAGTGCAAGCGCACCTCCTGTCGAGCCGGCACCGTCATCCGGGTTCGCGATCGGTTCGTCGCGCAGGCGCTTGCGGCTGAACAAGCGGCGGAACATGCCGCCGGCTTGCGCAAAGGCGCGTTCCAGGCCTGCGATCGGCTGGCCCCCGGGAACGTAGGCGATCTTCCAGTACATCCACACGATCAACGCGGCGAACAGCACGAACGGGCCCCACAGCGCCAGCGTCGGATCCACCTTGCCGAGCGACGCCACGTCCTGCCCGTACTGGTTGATCTTGTGGTAAGCGGTCACCATCACGATCGACACGAAAACCCCCACCGCAGACGTCGATCGCTTGGGCGGGATCGCCAGCGCTACGGCCAGCAAGGGCAGCAGAAACATCATCATCACTTCGACGATGCGGAAGTTGAAACTGGCGAGCACTTCGGCCCGGGTTTGCGGGGTTGCGGTCTTGTCCCAGCCCATTCGGAGCAGTTCGGGCAGCAGGTATTCGCGCTCCTTGCCTCCGCGTTTGCGGAATTGCTCGATTCTCGGCAGATCGATCGGCAAGTCCTGGGTGGCGAAGCTGAGTACGCGCGGGCTGGTCACGTCGGGTCCGTCCTGAACGATCTGCCCGTCGGTCAGCCGCAGGACGACCGTGTCCGGGCTGTTGCGTTCGGCAAAGAACCGTCCCTCGCGCGCCGAGATGGTCAGCGTCTGGCCCTTGTCGGTGGCGATGCGCGCGAAGATGCCTTCGAGCATCCGTCCATCGTCACGGCTCGAATCAACGCGCAGCGCAGTCTTGTCCTGGAGCGTGTTGAACTGGCCGACCTTGATCGACGCACCCAACGCGCCCGAGCGCAACTCGTACTGCAACTGCTCGTAATAATAGTTCGACAGCGGCTGAAGGTAGCCGACGATCACCAGGTTGAGCGCGCCCAGCACCGCGGTCAGCACATAGGGCATCCGCAGCAACCGCGTGTACGACAACCCGACCGCGCGCATCACGTCGAGTTCCGAACTCGTCGCCAGCTTGCGGAATGCGAACAGTATCCCCAGCATCAACCCGAGCGGAATCGCCAGGCTGGCATATTCTGGGATCATGTCTGCCAGCATCTTGAATACGATCGAAACCGGCCCGCCCTGCATCGCCACGAAATCGAACAGCTTGAGCATCTTGTCGAGCATGAGCAGGCTTGCCGCGATGACGAACACCGCCAGCATGGGCACCAGCGTAAGCCGGAGAATGTAGCGATCGGTGGCGGTGATCAGCTTCAAGGCGCGGGTTCAATCTGGCAGGGAAGGGGATCAGGCTGGCAGGGAAGGGGATCAGGCTGGCAGGGAATGAGGCGCGGGCAGGAACCCCGCGCAAACCTTCCTGCCCCCGCCATAGACAGCGCACGGTCCGAACGAAAGCCCCCGCGGCTGGGTTTCCTGATTGTTCCGCTTAAGCTTTTTCGAGCGTGCACTGCAGCGGGTGCTGGTTCTGGCGCGCGAAGTCCATCACCTGGTTCACCTTGGTTTCAGCGATTTCATAGGGAAAAATGCCGCAAACGCCCACGCCTTTCTGGTGGACGTGGAGCATGACCCGGGTGGCCTGTTCAAGATCCATGCTGAAGAAGCGCTTGAGGCACATCACCACGAATTCCATCGGCGTGTAATCGTCGTTCAGCATCAGCACCTTGAACATGCTGGGCTTTTTCGATCGGGTGCGGGTGCGCGTCGCCACGCCGATCTGGTCGTCGCTCTGACCGCCGTTTCCGCGATCATCACCGCCTTCGCCGGCGCCGATGACGATTGTTGCATCCGGCATGGCCTGCTCCGGCAGGAATTCACCATGGCGCGGCAATTGATGGGGATTGAAGTGCATGATGTCTCTTTATCGCAGCGGCGGGCACGCGGAGCAAGGGGCGGGCGAAGCATGGATGCATGCCTGTCGCCAATAAGGTTTGCCGAACAAGGAATGACAAGGCCCGGCGGTGTGAAAATCGGGCTGAGGCAAAAAAGATCGGGCCGGACGGATTGCTCCGACCGGCCCGGTCTTGATCAGTCTGCCCGTGCACGCGCCGGCCCAACGGCCTGCGCGCTGCGGTCAGGCGGCGATCAGGCCGCCTTCTTCACCTTTTCCATCGCCAGGCTCATGCGAGTCGACAGCGGCTGGAATGCTTCGTTGACGAGCTTGAGCATCGCTTCGCTCGACTTCGACGACTTGGCAACGGCCGCGTCGAAGTTCTTCTTCATGATCGCGGTCTGCTTTTCCATGAACTCGGTCGGGCTCTTGGCCGAAGCGAGGTCCTTGGCGTCGGCGGTCATCGTCTCGAACGCGGTCTTGGCTTCGGCGACGTAGCCCTTGCCCATTTCCTGGATGCCGCCGGCGAGGATCTTGGTCGATTCGACCATGGCTTCGACGTTGCCCTTGGCGAACTCGCCGACTTCGCCGAGGCCAGCCTGGCCCTTTTCAGCGAAAGTCTTGGCCTTGGCGGCCGCATCCTTGACGGCGTCCTGGATCTTGGTGGTGATTTCGGTGGTGGTGGTAGCCAGGATCTTGGTGTCCTTGACTGGGGCCGGCAGACGCGCGGCGGGTTTCGATGTGGGTACGGTCTTGGTCTTCAATGGCTTGGCTGCGATCGGCGTCCTGGCTGCAACTGGCTTTGGGCTGACCTTGGCCGGAACAGGCTTGGCCGCTATGATCTTGATCGTGGCCGGCTTGGCGGGACCAGATTTTGCCGCGACGGAATTTGCCACAGCATCTACCTTGGCAGCTTCGGGCTTTACAGCTTCGACCTTGGCAGGTTCCGCGGACGTTGCTTTGGCCGCAACCGGGGCTGCCGCAGGCATGGCCGATTCGACTTTCGTCGCAATGTCGGCTTCGGCAATGGGCTTGGCGATATCGGCCATAGGGACCTTCGTTTCTGCGTCCGGGATTTCGCCCGGTCGGTTGATTTAAGTCAAGTCCGACAAGCGCCGGATGACTTCTGCTGCGCCGCAACATAATTTGTCGGAGGTGCAAGTCAAGAGATTTTTGTGCAGTGCACAATAACTCGACGCAACCAGAGCACGCTCCAGCCCGCTCAGTCGGCTGTCACCGAACCGTCAACCGTTTGAAAAAAAGACAGTTTATCAGCGCGATTTAACGTAGCTGCCCGGTGCATCCTCGATCGCCGGATCGCCCTTGCCGCCGGGCTTGCGCTTGGCAGTCGCAGCAATTCTCCGCGAATCCTCCGCTTCGATCCATTCGATCCAGTCGGGCCACCAACTGCCTTTGGTCTCTCGCGCGCCTGCCACGAAGTCGGCCAGCGAGTCGGGCTTTCCGTCATTGAGCCAGTATTGGTACTTGCCCGAGCTGGGTGGGTTGACCACGCCGGCGATGTGTCCCGATCCCGCCAACACGAACTTGTAAGTGCCGCCCAGGTGCCGCGTCAGCTTCCACACGCTGCCGGCGGGAGCGATGTGATCCTCGCGCCCGGCTTGGATGTAGCATGGGGTTTCGATGCGGCGCAGGTCGATCGGCGTGTTGTCGACTACCATCGCGTCGGGCACGACCAGCTTGTTGTCGCGGTACAGCTCCTCGAGGTAGGCCTTGTGCCACTTCGATGGCAGGTTGGTGGTGTCGCCGTTCCAGTGGAGCAGGTCGAACGCCGGGTAATCCTCGCCCAGCAGGTAGTTGTTGATCACGTAGTTCCAGATCAGGTCGGGCCCGCGCAGCGCGTTGAACGTCGCCGCCATGATCCGGCCATCGAGATAGCCGTCCTGCGACAAATTTCCGAGCATCTTGATCTGTTTGTCGTCGATGAAGTTCCTGAGCTCGCCCGCATCCTCGAAATCGACTTGCGCGGTGAAGAACGTGGCCGACACGACCTTGTCGGCTTCCCCCCGCCGCGCCATCAACGCCAGCGTGGCGGCAAGCGTCGTGCCCGCCACGCAATAGCCGATGGTATGGACCGCGGGCACATCGAGCCGCGCGCGCACGTGGTCGATCGCGTCGATCTGGGCCTTGATGTAATCGTCCCAGATCGTGTCGGCCATGCTGGCGTCGGCCGACTTCCACGACACCACGAACACCGTCAGACCTTGCTCCACAGCCCAGCGGATGAAGCTTTTCTGCGGGTTGAGGTCGAGGATGTAGAACCGGTTGATCCACGGAGGAAAGATCACCAGCGGCACCGCCAGCACCTGATCGGTCACCGGCGTGTACTGAATCAGTTGAAACAGCGGCGTTTCATAAACCACCTTGCCCGGCGTTACCGCAATGTTGCGGCCCAGTTCGAACGCATCGGGATCGGTATGGGTCAATTGCCCGCGCTTGAGATCGGTGATCAGGTGTTCGGCGCCGCGCACCAGGTTGTCGCCGCGCATTTCGAGCGTGCGCTCGATCACCAGCGGGTTGGTCAGCGGGAAATTGGCCGGGCTGAGCGCGTCGGTGAGCACCCGGGTCATGAAGCGGATCTGCTCCTTCTTCTCGGGCGTCACGCCATCGACCTGCTCGGCCATCGCCACGAGTTGTTCCGACAGCAGCAGGTACGTCTGGTGGATCAGCGCAAACAGCGGGGTTTCGCGCCATTTGGCGTCATTGAAGCGCCGATCGTTTCGGGGCAGTTCGGGCGCGGCATCGGGCTTCGTAGCTCCAAGCCCATATCCGCCCAGCACCGTGGTCCACAGCGCCATGCTGTCCTGCCACAGCTTCTGCTGGGTTTCCCAGGCCGATAGCGGCATCGCCTTCTGCCATTCGCCGAACATGACCGCCCACTTGGCCGGATCGACCATCTTCGCCAGCGCCACCTCTGCCGTGCCGCCCTGTTCGCCGGCGAATTCCAGCCACATCTTCTGCAGCTTGGCTGCCGACATGCCCCAATGCTGAAGGTCGGCCGGCTCGGCCAGCGTGGTCATCGCCGTCCCACCCCCCATCAGTGCGGGCGCGAATGGCGCGAACAGCGCGCGCATCGTTTCGCCCTGCTGGCGGACGAGATCCTCGAACGCCGGAGGATCACCGTTCGTCGGTCCGGCCATGAAATGCGTATCCCTTTAATTTTGTGCGAATTTGTTGCTGCGCCTCAGCGCGCGCGGCACATGGCCGAGCCCGTGCGGCGGTATTCGGCGTGGAACCTGGGCATGTTTTCAGACCTGTCCCCAAAACTGTGCCCATCGCCAAGGAAGAGGGTCAACCCCCGATCCGCCGAAGGGCTTTCGCTTTCGCCACCCCAGGTGTCGATCTGGATATTCTTGGTCATCGTACCCCAGCGGCCGTGGCCATAGAGCGTGTCTTGCCCATGGGCATGGCGACTCAGGAAACGGAACAATACAGGGCCGCAACGACCCTTGTCATCGAGGCTGACCCCACAAAAATCCTTGCCGCACTGTGTGATGTCGATCGACTTGTACTGGCGCCCGCGCGCGGTGAAGGCGGAGTGTTCCCCACCGACAGTCCAGCGCCCGTAGTATGGGCTGGGGGCTGCCGCCTGGGCTGTGGCCGAGGCCATGACCACGGCGAGGACCGGTATCGACAGCCGCGCGATCGAATGGGACAATGCCTTCATGTCAGTCTCCCTTACGGAATCGGTACCTGTGCCAGGCCTGGCGATCCGGGCCCTGCGCGGGGCAGCGATAGCAGCAATTGCGCTCTACGTCATGCTGGCGGCGTGGAAGGCACTGCACACGCCGCTCGCGCTTGATGATTTTCCCGAAGAACTGGCGATCAAGGTCGAATTGCTGCCGCTGCTGTTTCCGCTGCATATGGTCACCGGCGGGCTGGCGCTGGCGCTGGTGCCGCTGACGTTCGCGGCCCGGCGCTATCCTCGCTGGCACCGGCCGTTGGGACGAATCACCGCCGCCGACGTGCTGATCTCGGGCCTGACAGCGTTTCCGGTGGCGCTGGTGGCGCCAGTCACGCGCGTTTCGGCGCTGGGGTTCAGCGCTCAGGCGGCGGTCTGGCTCACCCTGCTGGCGCTCGGCATCCACAACATCCGGCGCGGGCGCGTGGCCGCACACCGCACTTGCATGCTGTTGATGGCGGCCACCACCAGCGGCGCGCTTGTGTTCCGGATCGCGCTTGCCACTTGGGCGATCATGGGCTCCACCCGGCATTATGAGGCGTTCTACGCCGCCGATGCATGGTGCGCCTGGGCGCTTCCGCTTGGCCTCGCGGGCTTTTTACTACATCGCACTGGCAGTTTGCGCGCCGATCCCCGATAAGGGCCGCTGAAATGAAGGCGCGCGCCAAGCGGCGACGTCAAATCCGGAAAGGTCCGATGTCCGAAGAATTTTACCGCATGAAGCGACTGCCGCCCTATGTCATCGCCGAAGTCAACGGCATGCGCGCGGCCGCCCGTGCGGCAGGACGCGACATCATCGACCTGGGCATGGGCAACCCCGATCTGCCGCCGCCCGCGCACGTGATCGAAAAGCTGTGCGAAGTGGCGATGAAGCCCGATGCGCACGGCTATTCGGCCTCGAAGGGCATCCCCGGCATCCGCAAGGCGCAAGCCAATTACTACGGCCGTCGCTTCGGCGTGGATCTCGATCCCGAGACCGAAGTGGTGATGACGATGGGATCGAAGGAAGGGCTCGCCTCGATGGCCACGGCGATGACTGCGCCGGGCGACGTGGTGCTGGCGCCCAACCCCAGCTACCCGATCCATACGTTCGGCTTCATCATCGCCGGCGCGACGATCCGTTCGGTGCCGACCACGCCGAACGAGGACTATTTCCGCGCGCTCGAACGCGCGATGGCGTTCACCGTGCCTCGCCCGTCGATCCTGATCGTCAATTATCCGTCGAACCCCACTGCCGAAACGGTCGACCTCGCGTTCTACGAACGGCTGGTGGCCTGGGCCAAGGAGAACAAGGTCTGGATCCTGTCCGACCTCGCCTATTCCGAACTGTACTTCGACGGCAACCCGACGCCATCGATCCTGCAGGTGCCAGGCGCCAAGGACGTGTCGGTGGAATTTACCTCGATGTCGAAAACGTTTTCGATGGCCGGCTGGCGCGTGGGCTTTGCAGTGGGCAATGCCCGGCTGATCGCGGCACTGTCGCGGGTGAAAAGCTACCTCGATTACGGCGCGTTCACGCCAATCCAGGCGGCGGCTTGTGCAGCGCTCAACGGCCCGCAGGATATCGTCGAATCCAACCGCCAGCTCTATCAGAAGCGCCGCGACGTGCTGGTCGAAAGCTTCGGCCGCGCCGGCTGGGACATTCCCAGCCCCAAGGCCTCGATGTTTGCCTGGGCACCGCTGCCGCCTGCATTGAAGGCGATGGGCAGCCTGGAGTTTTCCAAGCAACTGCTCACGCACGCCGAAGTCGCGGTGGCGCCGGGTGTGGGGTATGGCGAGGAAGGCGAAGGCTATGTCCGCATCGCGCTGGTCGAGAACGAGCAGCGCTTGCGGCAGGCCGCGCGCAACGTGAAGCGCTACCTTGCCAGCATGGGCGTGAACGCCAGCGCGGCTTGAAAAACAACAAACAGATTGGAAGAACCGCCGATGATGTTTCGTGACCGCGTGTCGATCACGCTGGAAGGCCAAGTCGCGCACGTTCGGCTCGAACGGCCGGACAAGCTCAATGCGCTCGATGACGATATGTTCGAGGCGGTTGTCGAAGCCGGCCAGCATCTGTTTGGAATGCATGGCGTGCGCTGCGTTGTTTTGTCCGGCGCGGGGCGTGCGTTCTGCGCGGGGCTGGACCTTGCCAGCATGGCGCGGACCGATCAGCATAGCGAAACCTCGCTGACGGCGCGCACCCACGGCAATGCAAACCGGCCGCAGCAGGCAGCGATGGTGTGGCGCAAGCTGCCGATGCCGGTGGTCGTGGCGATCCAGGGCGTATGCTTCGGCGGCGGCTTGCAGATCGCCAGCGGCGGAGACATCCGCGTGGTGGCGCCTGACGCGCGGCTGGCGATCATGGAAACCAAGTGGGGGCTGGTGCCTGACATGGCCGGCTATGTGCTGTGGCGCGGCAACGTGCGCGACGATGTGTTGCGCGAACTGATCTACACGCACCGCGAGTTTTCGGGTGAGCAAGCGGCGCAGTACGGCATTGCAACGCATGTAGATGCCAACCCGGTGGCGCGCGCGATGGCCATTGCGCAGGAGATCGCGTTGCAAAGCCCGCAGGCAGTCCGCGCCTCGAAGCTGCTGTGCAACCGCATGCCCGAGCTTTCGGCGGACGACATGCTGATGGCCGAAAGCATCGCGCAGCACGAACTGATGTATTCGAAAAACCAGAAGGAATCGGTCTTGGCCGGGATGGAACGCCGCACTGGTATTTTCGACGATCCGTGATGGCGCCTTCGCACGCCACACCACCACAAACCGATTGAACATCCCCGCGCCTTGGTCTAACCGCCGCGCGTTCCACGCTGATCTGCGTATCGAGGCCCGATGGCGGAGTGGTTACGCACCGGACTGCAAATCCGTTTACGCCGGTTCGATTCCGGCTCGGGCCTCCAAGCAGATTTTCGCGGAACCTTGCAAATCCGATTACCTGGATTCGCCACAAACCATCGCTATCCTGCGGGCCTCAGCGTTCTTCACGGACGACCAGCTAGCCTGGTCCTGTAGAGCGCTGAGACATAAGCTGGCGCTTAGCGTAATTCTGCATCTGTTCGAGCAGCCACAGCAGCCCGCCATCTTTTTCGCGTGTGCGATGATACTGCGCCATTTCTTCCATAAGGGGCATCGGAAAGGGTAGCGCTGCAATCGCGAGCGGCAGGACTTTTGAGAATGTCAGTGCAAGCCGCTGGTGAAGCACCGCGATCCGAGTCGAATTGGGAAGCAGCCAAGGCACAGCCGCGAATGTCGGTGCAATAACGTCAATGCGCCGATTCAATCCGATGCTATGCATTTGCTCTTCTGCGAACGGTCGGGTTCGTTGTGGGCCCAGTTCGACAGAAACCTGGGGCGATGCGAGAAAACTTTCCAGGCTGACTTGCGATGCGAAAAGCGGATTCTCGGACCAACCGACGATCACGTGTGGCTCTTCGAAAATGAGAACCGACGGGTGATGGGGTGATGTGAATTGCCGGGGCGTCAGGATCAGGTCGACATCGCCGCGCTCAAGATATTGAATGATTTGAGGAGTCAGCGACGAGACTTCAAATGAGACGTTTGGCGCCTCGTTCTGGAGCAATGCTATAAGCGGCGCCACCAACGTGGTGAAAATATAGTCCGAGCCGGCAAGACGAAATCGTCGTTCGGAAGTGGCCGGATCGAAGGCGGTAGATGCTGCGATAAGCCGTTCGACATCACCCAGCACCTCCCGGATCATGGGCTGAAGGCTGAGTGCATGAGCCGTAGGCAGCATGACTCGCCCCGTGGGCAAAAGCAGTTCGTCGTCAAAATAAAGCCGGAGGCGCGCCAAGGCAGAGCTTGTCGCGGGCTGGCTGAGATTGAGCCGCTTTGCCGCCGCAGTCACGTTCCGCTCGTTGAGCAGCACCTCCAGCACGAGGAGGAGATTGAGGTCCAGACCTTTAAATCGCATCGCATTACATCCACTATTTGAAAATTGAATAACAATCAATCCGAACAAGGGATTTTGCGGATCGCGCGCAGTGTGGAACTGAAGGGGTAAGATCGCGGAACAATCGCGATAAAGGGGAGGCTTTCATGCGCTCTGCGCTTTTCTGCGGTTCGGCCGTCATTCTCGTCAGCACCATGTCCACCAGCGCGCTGGCGGCTGACCAGGATTCTCCGACGTCGTCCCCTGTCAGCGAACCGGCTGCCGCCGATGCCACACCCGCCGGCGGGCTTGGCGAGATTGTCGTGACTGCGCAGCGCCGGTCCGAAAACTTGCAGAAAGCGGCGCTTCCGGTTGATGTGGTTTCGGGCGCAGCAGTCGTTTCCAGCGGACTGAGCGCGGCGGGCCAGCTTGGCGCGGTCATTCCCTCGCTATCGGTGCAGAACAACGGCGGCGCAAACGTCACCCTGTTCCTGCGCGGTGTCGGCAACTTCACCGTCAACGGCTACAGCGATCCTGCCATCGCCATCAATTACGACGGGGTCTATCTTGGCCGACCCACGTCCACCTCCGGACTGTTCTACGATCTTGAGCGGATCGAAGTGCTCAAGGGGCCGCAGGGCACGCTCTACGGCCGCAACGCCACCGGCGGTGCGATCAACGTCATCCCGGCAAGGCCCCGCGTGGGCGAACTCTCGGGCTTCGGCACGGTCAGCTACGGCAACTTCAATGCGGTAAACGCCCAGGCTGCGTTGAACCTGCCGGTTGGGCAGGACGGCGCGCTGCGGATTTCGGGCAATGTCGTTTCGCGTGATGGCTACAATTCGGACGGCACTTCGGACGAGAAGACCCAGGCGCTGCGGGTGCAGTTCCTCGGCAAGTTGACCCCCAACCTGACCGTGCGCATTTCGGGCGACTATTCGCACAATGGCGGCAAGGGCGTTGGCGCAAATTATTCGGACGCGTTCGCATTCAGCTTCCCGACCCAGCAGTTCATCGTCACGCCTTCGCGCTTCGGCAATTCGGTCGGCCTGTTCGATCCCGCGGCGCAAGCTTATCGGCGGACGTTGTTTGCAGGCTTGCCGGGCCGCACGCTCGGCGCGCTCGAGTCCGATGTCTACGTGAAGGACAACTATTACGGAGCCTCCGCCGAGGTAACCTGGCGGACCGGTGCCGGCACTCTAACGGTGCTGCCGGCAGCGCGCTTCGCCACCCTTAATGACAAGTTCCCGACCCCGGCATTCATCGGGTTTATCCAGGAAAACGACAGCCAGTACAGCGTCGAAGCACGCTGGGCCGGTGAACGGATCGGCATTTTCGACTATATTCTGGGCGGCTACTTCTTCGACGAGAGGGTGAAAGGCAACTACACCTTCTCGCAGGACGCGCTTGCCGCCTATCAGGAGTTCACCTCCGACACGAAGTCCTATGCCGCCTTCGGCCGGGTGACCACGCACCTGACCGACCGGTTGCGGCTTGTTGGCGGGGCGCGCTACACGAAAGACAAGAAGGACTTTTCCGGCATCGCCGACGTGATTACCGTCGTCTGCACGGTGCGCAACGCCTTCGGCGTGCCGAATTGCCCCAACGCGCCGGTGATCCCGGTCACCGACAGCCTGTCACAACTGCCCTTCCCGGTGCCGGGGCCGGCATCGGGCCCGATCCCCGTCATCCCCACCGGTGCAATCATCGTGCGCGCGCAGACCCCGGTGAACCAGAGCCAGAATCCGGGCAAAGTGACTTACCGGCTTGCGGGCGAGTTCGACCTTTCGCCCACCTCGCTGCTCTATGCCAGCTTCGAGACCGGCTATCGCTCGGGCGGGTTCTCGCTGTCGTTCGGCAAGGAAACCTTCCAGCCGGAATACATCGATGCCTTCACCATCGGCTCGAAGAACCGCCTGTTCGACAACCGGCTCCAGCTCAACATCGAAGCGTTCTACTGGAAGTACAAGAACCAGCAGGTCAACCACACCGGCATCGACTTGCGCGGCAACCAGGGCCAGTTCACCGAGAACGTTGGGCGTTCGGTCAACAAGGGCGTGGAGGCCGAGGCACAATTCCTCGCCACTCCGACCACGCTGCTCAACGCCCAGGTCCAGTACCTCGACGCGAAGTACCAGTCGTTCGCCTATACCGTTCCGCTAGGTACCAACCCGCCTTACGTCGGCTGCCCGGTGTCCATAAGTTCGGCAAACCCGGCGCTGCGCGTGGTCGATTGTGCGGGCAAGCCGTCTTACAATTCGCCCAAATGGACGATGAACCTTGGTGGGCAGCAGACGATCCCCGCGGGCGACTACAAGGTCGTTGCCCAGGTGAACACACAGTACAAGTCGAGCCGCGTGGTCGGCTTCGAGTACCTGCCGTACCAGATCGTCGGTCCGACCTGGACGACCGACGCACAGCTTACTTTCGGACCCGCCAGCGATCGCTGGTCGTTGACCGGGTTCGTCCGCAATATCGAGAACAACCGCATCGTCACCGCGGCGCCGATCTTCAACATCGGCGGTGTCGGCACGCAAGTCCGCAGTGCGCCGCGCACTTACGGCATCCGGGCGAGCGCGAAGTTCTGATGGGGCGCCTGCTGCTGCTCGGCTGTGCGATACTGCTACCGGCGCTGCTGGCCGGGGCGGCACAAGCCACGCCCGCACCGCCGGGCGGACAATGGATCACGCTCGGCACGATGGGAGGACCGGTCGCAAACCCGCGTCGTTCGCAGCCGGCCAATGTGTTGCTGGTCCCCGAGGGCGCGATCCTCGTGGACGCCGGTGACGGTACCGCAGAGCAGCTCGCCAAGGCCCAGATTCCGTTGCCGCAGTTGCGTGCCGTGATCCTGAGCCATTTGCACTGGGACCATACCGGCGGACTGGCGGCGCTGCTGGGCTTGCGCTTCCAGACCAATGTTCCGGGCGCGCTGAGGATATATGGCCCGCCCGGCACCAGGGCCTTGGTGGCAGGGCTGATTGCGTCGATGCAGCCGGGTGCCGAAGCCGGCTATGGCGATCCGCATGCTGCCGCCGTCCATCCTGCGGACACGGTGGAGGTGACCGAACTGGCCGATGCCAGCACCACGACAATCGCCCAGGGCGTGGTGCTCCGGACCGTCCAGAATACCCATTTCAGCTTTCCTCCCGGCAGCGACCTGGATCGGCGATACAAATCTTTTGCCTACCGGTTCGATATGCGGGCCCACTCGATCGTCTACACCGGCGATACCGGTCCCAGCACGGCTGTGGAGCAACTGGCGCAGGGCGCGGACTTGCTCGTCAGCGAGATGATCGACCTGGACGGCACCCTGGCAACGGTGAAACGAAACACGCCCGAGATGGATGCAAGGGCGCTCGCCGGGTTGACCTGGCATCTCACGCATCACCACCTCACCCCCGAACAGGTCGGACAGCTTGCTGGAAGAGCAAAGGTGAAGCGGGTTGTCGTGACCCACATCACGCCGGGCGATACGTCCCCGGCTGACCGCGGACGATTTCTTGCGGCCATCCGCCGCAACTACAACGGACCAGCGGACCTGGCGGAAGATTTGGAGGTTTACTGACACGTTCGAGCAAGCGTTGTTTTAACTCGCACGGCTGGCGGTGGCAGCACCGGGGAGCGATCGCCTGAGTCAACGCGGCACGGTCGCCGCTGCGCGCGATTCTTCACCGCCGACGGCGGTTCAAAAGCCCTCCAACGAAGGCAATTCGTTTTTCAAATAGAAAATTATAAATTCAATAGATTTGAAGAATGGCAGATGTTTTTTTAGGGGATCTCGCGGACCCCCGAGAAGGTTCGTTGTGGAGGATGAACTGATGCGCGTTGTTTCCTGTTTGCTCACTTCGGCATGCTTGCTTGCCCTGGGAACATCGGCCCGAGCTCAAGATGCTGTGCAAGCGCCTGAAGCACAGCAATCAGCCGCAGCAGAAGTCCCAGCGGGTGAGATTGTAGTGACCGCGCAGCGACGCAGTGAGAGCATTCAGCGCGTCCCGGTCAGTCTGACCGCAGTGAACGCAGACACTCTTCGCTTGCAACAGATCAACGATCTCAGCCAGATCACCCGCGCTGCGCCGAGCCTGCAGATCGGGCAGGACAGCACGTTCGCAGTGCGCGGTATTGGAACTCTGGCGTTCGCCAGCACGATCGATTCCAGCGTCGCCGTTTCGGTCGATGACGTCAATCTCGGCCGGCCCGCGCTGAATGCTCCGCAGTTTCTGGACCTTGAACGGGTCGAGGTTCTGAATGGGCCGCAAGGTCTTCTGTTCGGAAAGAACGCATCGGCGGGCTTGCTCAACGTGGTCACGGTAAAGCCCAAGCTGAACACCCGCGAGAACATCACCGATGTCGAGTTCGACTCGCGTGACAAGCCTGGTGCCAGCGGCAGCGCGCCAGGGATCATCGCGCGTCAGACGTTGAATCTTCCGCTTGGCTCGAAAGCCGCGCTGCGCTTAAACGCGCTCTATTCTTACGTCGAGCCGCCCGTAACTTACGTGGGCACCGCACCCGCGGGGACGCGAAACGACTTCAACCGCAAGTCGCTCCAGCTCAAGGGCAAGCTGCTGTTTGCCCCGAGTGACGACTTGTCGATCAATCTCATCGGGGACTACAATAAGCTCACCGGTGCGGGTGGGATCTTCACCACCACCTACCTGCGGACTGCACCCGATAGCGTCAACCTGCCGGCTCTGGCAGCGGACGGGATCACACCGGGCCGGGACAATTTCCAGTTCGGCGGCGACGGCGGATATTGGCGCGACCTCAAGGTCGGCGGCGCTCAGGCGACGGTGCGTTACCAACTGGCCAACGGGATGGAGATCTCCAACCTTGCAGCCTGGCGCTTCTACGATCTCAACCAGCAACTCGACATCGATGCGCTCTCTGCCAATGGCGCCAACACCAATCGCACGATTGCCGACTACAACCAGTTCTCGAACGAATTCCGGATCGCGCTTCCGGCAGGCAATCGCCTGAGCGGACAGGTCGGGCTTTATGCGTTTCGGTCGACGCTTCACCAGGACAGTCTCCTGGGCGGCAACAACTATCTGCCGAGTTTCGTGGCTGCCGGTTTCCCGTTCTGCGTCGGTGCGGTTGCCGTCGCTGGTGCGCGCCCGCCGGCCTGCTCAGTCAGCAACCTGTTCTTCCTCGGCAGTGACCGGGCCTACACTCTCAACACGACAAGCCTCGCCGGTTTCGGGCAAATGACTTATGCTCTGACCGATCAGTTGAAGCTGATCGCAGGCGGCCGCGTAACGCACGACAAGATCGACATCAACTCGCTGCAGGGGCGCTTCAACTACTTCGTGCCGCTTGGTGGGCCCAGCACCCAGGTCGCGCAAACCTACAAGAATACCGATTTTAGCTGGAAGCTCGGCGCGCAGTACCAGGCCACGCCAACGTTGATGTTGTACGGGTTCTATGGCCGCGGCTACAAGGGCCCGGGCTTCAACGACCAAGCTGTGACCCCGGGTGGATCGCTGGTCATCCTGCCGGAGCGTTCGCACACCGGCGAGATCGGTATCAAGTCGAGCTTTCTTGACCGGCACCTCACGCTGAACGTCTCGGCCTTCACAACGAGCTTCGACAACCTCCAGGTCCAGTCCTTCGATACCAATCTCCAGACCTTCGTGATCTCGAACGCCGCCAAGGCGCGGACCAAGGGCATCGAAGTGGCGATGACCGCACTGCCTTTCACCGGGTTGACGATCAATGGCGGTTTTTCACTGCTGTCGTCGAAGTTCGTCAGCTTCCCGGGTGTCCAGTGCTATCCGACCCAGACGACGCGCGGTTGCAGTGCGACGGTTAATCGGTTCGATGCCTCGGGCGATACCCTTCCGGTGGCGCCGAAGTTCACGTCGACCATTGCGGCCAATTACGAATTCGCGACCGGTGGGACGGTGGTTCCGTTCATCCGGGGTGACTGGTACCACCGCTCGTCGATCCACTATGGCCTGAGCGGCGCACCGCTTCAGGTGTTTTCGCCGGTGGATATCTTCGGCGCCAGCCTGGGCGCGCAGATCGGCAAGGCAGTGCGCGTCTCGGTGTTCTGCAAGAACTGCACGAACGAGCATGTGCCGACTTCGATCGGCACCGATGCCGGCGACGCCTCTGCCCGTCCGCCGCGGCTGACTTACAACCAGTCGTTCAACCTCGATTCGGTGCGCACGATCGGCGCTACGTTCGGGCTGCGCTTCTAGGCACTTGGCGAGAGCCAGATTGAATTGCCAGGAGAGGTCGGGCCAGCCATGAAGATCGATCGCAGGGATGCTCTCAAAAGTGTCGTGGCAACCGGGGCAATAGCCCAGGTTGCCCCGTCACTCGCGCAGCCGGTGCCCAGACGGTTTCCGCAAGGCTTTCTCTGGGGCGCGGCGACCGCCGGGCACCAGGTGGAGGGAAACAACACCAACAGCGACACTTGGGCGGTCGAGCACCTGAAGCCGACCAGCTTTGCGGCCCCGTCCGGCGATGCGTGCGACAGCTTCAACCGCTGGCCGATCGACCACGAGATGGTCAGGAGCCTCGGCCTCAACACTTACCGGTTCTCTCTCGAGTGGGCTCGCATCGAACCCGCACCGGGCGAGTTCTCGGTGGCGATGCTCGATCACTACAAGGCGATGATCGACGGCTGCCGCAAGGTGGGGCTGGCGCCGGTCGTAACCTTCAGCCACTTTACCTGCCCGCGATGGTTCGCGGCGATGGGGGGATGGACGAACCCCGACGCTCCGCAACTGTTTGCGCGGTTCTGCGATCGCGCCGCGCGTCACATGGCGGGGAACATCCATGCGGTCGTGACGCTGAATGAACCCAATCTCATGCGGCTGTTGCGCTTCAAGCTGCCCCCGCAGGCCCTTGCCGGAAAAGATGCGGTCAGGGCCGCCGCGGCAAAGGCTTACGATGCGCCGGCCTTCGTCGCGCAGTTCATCGAAAGCGTCCAGCAGACGGATGCGATGGTGCCGATCATGATCGAGGCCCATCGGCAAGGTAAAGCGGCGATCAAGGCAGTCCGGACCAGCCTGCCCGTCGGCATGAGCCTGGCCATCGAGGACGACCAACCGGTCGGAGCGGCAAGCCGGTGCGATGAAAAACGCCGCTACTACTATGGGCCCTGGCTGGAGGCGGCTCGACAGGACGACTTCATCGGCGTGCAGAACTACGAGCGTGCACGCATCGACGAGCGGGGCCAAATGCCGCCGCCCGAGGGAGCGGAGAAGACCACCCGCGGCACAGAGATCTATCCCGAATCCCTTGCCGGAGCCGTCACTTACGCATGGAAAACCGCCGGAGTGCCGGTGCTCGTGACCGAACATGGCGTAGGCACCAGTAACGACAGCCAGCGCGCTGCGTTCATTCCCGCCGCATTGCGCGGCCTGCACGCTGCGATGGACAAAGGCGTCCCGGTGCTTGGCTACATCCATTGGTCGCTGCTCGATAACTTCGAGTGGGTCTTCGGATATGACCCCAAATTCGGACTGGCCAGCGTCGACAGAACCACGTTCCAGCGCAAGTTCAAGCCAAGCGCGAGTGTCCTCGGCCAAATCGCGAAACACAACGCGATATGATGTGTGTCGTATTTGGTTCAACTGAAAGCCAGCTTCCAAAGGGCTTGTTTCACCGGACTGTGGTGCGACGCTGTGGCTGGCCATCCTGCCCGAAAAGATTTGCGCGTCCGCGCCGTTCGAAAGTGAAGTGATGATGAACCGCAACATTCTCATCATAGGCGGCGGCATCGGTGGTTTGTGCGCGGCGATCGTGCTGGCCGAGGAGATCGGCCGCCACGACGATCTCGGCGCCGCGTTCAGCGCGTATCGCGACCGCCGGTTCGAACGCTGCCGCTACATCGTCGAGCAGAGCCTGGCGATCTGCCACGGCCAGTTGGACAAGGGCCCGCCGGTCGACAACCACAAGGCCACCGCGGAGATGTTCGCGGTGGTTTCGCATCCCATCTGAAGGATTTCCGCATGAGCCGAGTGACCGATATTCGCTTCGTGGGCTATGGTGTGCCTGACTTCGAGGCCGAACGGCGCTTCTACGCCGATGACTGGGGGCTGGTCGAAGTCGCGGCCACCCAGGACACCGCCTGGTTCAAGACCCATGGGCACGATGAGCACCATGTCGTCCGACTGCACAAGGCCGATGCACGCCACGTCGAGGTGATCGCGCTGGCCGCTGACAGCCGGGCCGATGTCGATGCACTGTGCGCTGCGGTTTCGGATGCGGGCTGCCGCGTGGTGTTCGCTCCGCGCGAGCTCGATGCGCCTGGCGGCGGCTACGGCCTTCGCTTCTTCTCGCCAGACGGCCTGCCATTCGAGATCTCGGCCGACGTGGCGCGCGGCGAGATGCGCACGATGGAGCGCTGGGAAGGCATGCCGCTCAAGATCAGTCATATCGTGCTGCATTCGCCCGACCATCAGGCGATGGTGCGCTTCTTCGTCGATGTGCTGGGGTTCAAGGTCTCGGACTGGCTGGGCGATTTCATGTGCTTCCTGCGTTGCAATTCAGCGCACCACCGCATCGCGATCCTGCCCGGTCCGCCGTGTCTCAACCATGTGGCGTACGACATGCTGACGCTCGACGACATGATGCGCGGGATCTCGCGGCTCAAGAAGCGCGGCTGCGATCTGCGCTGGGGCCCGGGCCGGCACACCGCGGGCAACAACACCTTCAGCTATTTCGTGACGCCCGGCGGCTTTGCGGTGGAGTACACCTCCGAGCTTGAGGAGGTCGATTTCGAGACGCACCAGGACCAGGTCCACGCGCCCGGCCCGCAAGTGATGGACCAGTGGGGCATAGCTACCGGCGGCCCGCAGACGATGCCGCACCCCGCGCCCGACCCGCACCTGTTCAAGCCGGCCAGGATCTGAGCGATGGCGCTGTTCGAACCGTTCCCCAACTACATCTGGAACCTTTCGGTCGATCCGCACAGCGAGCACTGGGCGTCGAAGGCGGTGGATGGGCTGGAGGCGCAGCCTGACGTGGACCCCAAACGCATCGGCATGACCGGCATTTCGCTGGGCGGCCATTTTGCGCCGCGCGCGGTGGCATACGAACCGCGCTTTGCCAGTGGCGCGGTGTGGGGTGCCAACCACAACTGGCGCGAAGTGCAGGACAAGCGGCTGAACCGCGAGGGCGAGAACCCGGTGCCGCACTACTGGGCGCACGTGATGTGGGCCTTTGGCGCAAGCGACATGGACGATTTCCTGACCCGTTCGGCCGACATGAACCTCAACGGCCACATGGACCGGATCAAGGTCCCGTTCCTGGTCACGCACGGCGCAAGCGACCGGCAGATCAGCGTCGGTTATGCGCACGATCTCTACGATCAACTCGTCAACGCCCCGCGCCGCGAAAAGGTGATCTTCACAGCCCGCGAAGGTGGTGTTGAGCATGTCGGCGCCGACAATATGAGCTATGGCCGCGACTGCATCGCCGACTGGTTCGCCGAAACGCTTGGAGGCCACACCGCATGACACGCCGATTTGTCGATCTTTCGATCACGCTGTGCAACGACGTCGTGAGCGATCCGCCGTTCATGCGGCCCAAGATCACCTACCAGAAGCACGGCGACACGATGGCCGAAATGCAGCACTTCTTCCCCGGGGTCAGCGCGGAGCAAGTGCCCGGCGGCGAAGGCTTTGCCGCGGCCGAAGTGATCACGCTGACCACGCACAACGGCACGCACCTCGATGCGCCGTGGCACTTCCATCCGACGCAGGATGGGCTCGACGGCACGCCGCGCGCGGCGATGACGATCGACGAGATCCCGCTCGAATGGTGCTTCCAGCCGGGCGTGAAGCTGGATTTCACCGCGATGCCCGATGGCTACGTGGTCACCGCCGAGGATATCCAGGCTGAACTCGCCCGCATCGGGCATACGCTCCAGCCGCTCGAAATCGTGCTGGTCAACACCGCGGCGGGCAAGGCGCTGGGCGAGCCCGATTTCGTGAACCGCGGCTGCGGCATCGGCTATGAAGCGACAATGTACCTCACCAGCCGGGGCGTGCGCGTGACCGGGACCGACGCCTGGTCTTGGGACGCGCCGTTCGTCCACACCGCCAAAAAGGTGGCCGAAACCGGCGATACCTCGCTGATCTGGGAAGGCCACAAGGCCGGGCGCGACATCGGCTATTGCCACCTCGAAAAGCTGCACAACCTGGAAGTGCTTCCGCCCGACGGGTTCACCGTGAGCTGCTTCCCGCACAAGATCGAAGGGGCCAGCGCCGGCTGGACTCGCGCGGTCGCGATCTTCGAGGACTGATCCGATGCGGCTGGCAACGCGACCCAATGGCACGCCCGACGGCGAACTGGTGGTGGTGAGCGCCGACAGCGCGCGCTGCCTCGCGATCGAGGGGCTGCGCAACCTGCTTGGCGCGATCGAGACGTGGGATAAAGCCGCTCCCTTGCTGCGCGCGGCGGCAGAGCGGGTGGATGCCGGCCAAGGCGATGCGCTGGACTCCGACACGCTCAAGGCCCCGTTACCGCGGAGCTGGCAATGGCTCGATGGATCGGCGTTTCCGACTCACGGCGAATTGATGCAAGTCGCGTTCTCAACCGATCCGATCGCTACCGACCGCCCGCTGATGTACCAGGGCATGTCGGACCGGTTCTACGGCCCGTACGACGACATGCCCTTGCCGAGCGAAGCCGACGGGATCGACTTCGAAGGCGAATTCGGCGTGATCGTCGATGCCGTGCCGATGGGCACCGATGCCGCCACGGCACTGGGGCATATCCGGTTGGTGGTGCAAATCAATGACTGGTCGCTGCGCGCGATCGCGCCGGTGGAAATGCGCACCGGCTTCGGCTGGGTGCAGGCCAAGCCCGCATGCAGCATGGCACCTTTCGCCGTCACCCCGGACGAACTCGGCGAGCATTGGCAAGACGGGCGGGTGTGCCTTGATCTCGATATAGCCTGGAATGGCCGCCGGTTCGGCCATGCCAATGGCGCGGCGATGGCGTTCGGGTTTCACGACCTCGTTGCGCACGCGGCGCGTACGCGCGATCTGGTAGCGGGGACGATCATCGGGTCCGGCACTGTATCCAACGCCAACTACGCCGAAGTCGGATCGAGCTGCATTTCGGAGCGGCGCGCGATCGAGATGATCGCGACTGGGCAGCCGGTCACCCCATTCATGGCATTCGGAGACACGGTGCGGATGAGCGGATCGTTGCCTGACGGCCGCATGCCGTTCGGAACGATCGATCAGCGCGTCGTCGAGGACGGGTAGTCGGCAATCCCGTCGCTACGTTTTCGCTTAGATACCCGGAATTGCTGCGGACTGGACCGGTACTGAAACCGCAGGCAGTTCAGGATCGAGCGCTTCTGTCGAAGCCTGCGCCGATTTCCCGATCGTGACCGAAGTGGCCATGTCCGTGTGCGGCGCATCGGTAACCGTGGTCGAAGTCTTGGCCAGGTCGACCGAAACAGAGCCGTCATCGGCCTGCTTGCCGAAACTCGGTTCGGGCAAGGCGAGGGCTGCTGTGCCCGCGTTGCTGCCGCCGAACGCCGCCGCAAACGACATGCTGGTCGGCGGGGTAGCGGTCTTTTGCGCCAGACGCGCCGCAGTGCGATGCAGGGCCGCGCGATGCTGCACGGCGTGAACTTCGGTAGCGAGTTCAACCTTCTCCGGCGGAGCCGCCTCGGCGAGTCGTGGAGCGGCCAGGAACGCGTCGGTCCGCGGTTTGAAGGCGGGAACCTTGATGTCTGCCTGCGCGAGTCGTTGGGGCAGCGTCGCTGCATTGGGCATCGTGGGCGACGCCTTGTTTTGCGCATTGGCGGCCGTTGTGTAGGACAGGGTACTGGCAAAGGCGCGCTGCGCTTCGGGCGAAAGGCCCGCACCACGCCAACTGTCCTTGACCGCCGCTGCATCGGCATAAGCCGATTCGGGCGCAGTGATCGGCACTTCGCGATGCAGCCTGACTTGCGCGACATAAATACCCACGCAATCGGCGGCGGTAATCGCCAGAACCAATGCCGCCGCCCATGTCTTGGTGGAATAACGCTTCATGCCGCAGACTCCTGTTCCGTGCAGATTACCAAATCGCGCAAACCAGCGCAATTCGTTTGGGCGCCCGGCCCCTCGATTGCCGGCGCGATTGCCGAGCCGGGCTCAGCGCCCTATCGCCCGGCCGCAATGGACGATTTCTGCATCATCGGCGGCGGCATTGTCGGGCTGGCGAGCGCGCTGGCGCTGCTCGAACGGCGGCCCGGCGCGGAACTGGTGCTGCTCGAAAAGGAATCGGGCGTGGCGCGGCACCAGACCGGGCACAACAGCGGCGTGATCCATTCGGGCATCTACTACACCCCGGGCAGCCTGAAGGCGCAATTGTGCAAGGCCGGCGCGGCGGCGACGGTAGCCTTCGCGCGCGAGCACGGCGTGGCGCACGAGATCTGCGGCAAGCTGATCGTGGCAAGCGACGCGCTGGAACTGGCGCGGCTGGCCGATCTGCAAGCGCGCGCGGAGATCAACGGGATCGTCTGCGAAGCGATCGACGCGGCCGAACTGGCGCGCCGCGAGCCGATGATCGCGGGGCTGGGTGCGCTGTGGATTCCCTCGACCGGGATCGTCGATTATCCGGCGCTGTGCCTTGCGATGGCGGCGCGGATCATCGCGCTGGGCGGGCGGATCGAAACCCGCGCTGCCGTTACCAAGATTCGCGAGGAGCCGGATGGCGTCACCGTCAGCGTCGGTGAACGATCATGGCGGGCGCGGCAGCTTGTCGCCTGCGCAGGGCTCCAGGCCGATCGCGTGGCGCGGCTGGGCGGGATCGACACCGACTTCCGCATCGTGCCCTTTCGCGGCGAGTATTATCGCCTGCCGCCCGAAAAATCCCAGATTGCCAAGGCATTGATCTATCCGGTGCCCGATCCGGCGCTGCCGTTCCTGGGCGTTCACCTTACCCGCACGGTCGATGGCGGGATGACAGTGGGGCCGAATGCGGTGCTGGGGCTGGCGCGCGAAGGGTATGAAAAGGGCGCGATCGACAAGGCCGACGCCGCAGATATCCTTGCCTTTCCCGGCTTCTGGAGGCTGGCGCGGACGCAATGGCGATCGGGGCTGTCGGAACTGCGCGGATCGCTAAGCCGGCGTGCCTATCTGGCCAGGTGCCGCAAATATTACCCTTCGCTCGAACTTGCCGATTTGCGCCCCGAACCTGCCGGCATCCGCGCGCAAGCGGTGCTGAATGACGGGACACTGGTGCACGATTTCCTGATCCGTGAAACCGCGCGCAGCGTCCACGTCTGCAACGCGCCATCACCGGCTGCCACCTCGGCCTTGCCGATTGGTGCGATGATTGCCGACAATGTGCTGGCGCAACTGGCCAACATCAATTGAGTGATGATGCAATGACCGAAACCTTCGATGCGATCGTGCTGGGCGCAGGCGCTGCCGGGTTGATGTGTGCGCTGACTGCCGGGCAGCGCGGGCGGCGCGTGCTGGTGATCGATCACGCCGACGCGCCGGGCAAGAAGATCCTGATTTCGGGCGGTGGGCGCTGCAATTTTACCAATGTGCACACCGCGCCCGACCGGTTCCTTTCGGCCAACCCGCACTTCGCCCGCAGCGCGCTCAGCCGCTATAGCCCGCAGAACTTCCTCGACCTGGTCGAACGTCACGGCATTGCCTGGCATGAAAAGACGCTCGGGCAATTGTTCTGCAACGGTTCGGCACGGCAGATCGTGGCGATGCTGCTGGAGGAATGCGCAGCCGCGCAAGCCAGCGGGGGGCACGTCGAGGTCGCCTGCGGCGCAACGATCGGTGCGGTCGATCATGCCGATGGCTTGTACCGGGTCGGCTTCGGCGCGCGCGTAGCCAGCGCGCCGGCGCTGGTCATCGCCACCGGCGGGCCGTCGATTCCCAAGATGGGCGCCACCGGGTTTGCCTATGAACTGGCGCGCAAGTTCGGGCTCAAGGTGGTGCAGCCGCGCCCGGCACTGGTGCCGCTGACGTTGAGCGGCGAGGATGCGCTGTTCGCCAGCCTGTCGGGGGTTGCCGCCGAAGTGATGGCGCGTGCGGGCGGCGCGGCGTTCCGCGAGGCAGCCTTGTTTACGCACCGGGGGCTGTCCGGCCCGGCGATCCTGCAAGTCTCGTCGTTCTGGCGCCACGGCGAAGCGGTGGGGATCGACTTTGTGCCCACCGCTTCTGCGGGCTGGCTGGTTGCGGCCAAGCGCACAACGCCGCGCACGACGCTGCGCAGGGCGCTTGGCCAGGTCCTGCCCGATCGCTTGTCGCAAGTGCTGGGCGAGCAACTGGCGCTGGCGGGCGATCTCGGCAACTTGCCCGATCGCGCGCTGGCCGCCGCAGAGGCGCGACTGGCCGACTGGCAGTTCCTGCCCAACGGCACCGAGGGCTATGCCAAGGCCGAAGTCACCGCCGGCGGAATCGCTACCGATGGCCTCTCGCAAAAGACCATGGCGGCGCAGCATGTGCCAGGGCTCTACGCGATCGGCGAGGCGGTCGACGTCACCGGCTGGCTGGGCGGCTACAACTTCCAGTGGGCCTGGGCGAGTGGGGCGGCAGCCGGAAATGCGGTTTAGGTGCGAGTAAACCCATTTCGGGTCAGCAACCCGCATCTCGGCGCTTTTCAACCGCGCGATGCTCGCCTAACCTGCATTCATGGGAACGAGCATTCTGGTCTGGAGCGTGGTGTCGCATGACGGTGCCGCGCGCGTGGTCAAGCCCGCGGGCAAGATCGATGAATCCACCGCAACCCCGTTCGGCGAGCGGCTGGCCGAGGAGATCGAGGCGGCCGCGACCGATGGTCTGGCCAAGGTGGTCGTCGATCTTTCGCATATCGAATATATGTCGTCGCGGGGCTTGCGCGGGCTGACGCTGGGGCAGCGCAAGGCGAGCGAGCACAAGGTTGCGATCGTGCTGGCCCAACCCAACGAGATCATGCGCGAAATCCTGGCGATCAGCCGCTATGACAAGGTGTTCAAGGTCTTCGACAGCGTCGCGGAGGCGGTTGCGGGCTGATTGCGCGGCGGGACGGATATTTGGGGGAAACGGCGATGAAGGTGCGGTTCTGGGGCACTCGCGGATCGCTGGCGGTGGCGCAGAAGGCGGCGTCGATCGGTGACAAGATTGCGGCTGCACTCGTTGCGGCCCGCGGTCGTACTTTCGCGGATGTGGCCGAAGCGCGCGCCTTCGCCGAAAGCGAACTCGATTTTGCGACTTTCGGCACTTATGGCGGCGCAACCAGTTGCGTCGAAGTCGAAGCTGGGGGAGAGGGCGACGCGTTCATCGTCTGCGACCTGGGATCGGGCCTGCGCGAATTCGGGCTCGATGCGATGGGCCGCTGCGCGAGGGGGCATGCGCGCGTTTATCACGTGTTCCTGTCGCACTTGCACTGGGACCACATCTGCGGCTTCCCGTTCTTCGTGCCGGTGTTCGATCCCGCTGCCGAAGTGGTGATCCATTCGGGCCACCCCGACGCCGAAACCGCGCTGCGCCGCCAGCAGGAAGAAATCTCGTTCCCGGTGGCGTTCGACTGGTTGCGCGCGAACATCAGCTTCCGGACGCTCGAAGTGGGCACGCGCTACCCGATCGGTGCGGTGACGGTCGAAATGATCGAACAGCACCATTCGCACTTGTCATATGGCTACAAGTTCACCGACGCAGCCGGCAAATCGGTGGTCTACAGCACCGACAGTGAACACAAGATCGACAAGATGGACGCCGAAACCGCCTTTGTCGGGTTCTTCGGCGGTTGCGACCTGGTCATCTGCGATACGATGTATTCGCTCGCCGACAGCATCTCGATGAAGGAAGACTGGGGCCATTCGAGCAATGTCGTCGCGATCGACTTGTGCCACGAAGCCGAAGCCAAGCGACTGGCGCTGTTCCACCACGAACCGACTTACAGCGACGCTGATCTCCAGCGGATGCATCAGGAAAGCATCCGTTACGAGGAACTGACGCGAGAGACCGCGCCGCTGGAGGTGCTCTGTGCCTACGACGGCCTCGTCGTCGACGTCTGAGCCATCGCCCGCGCTGAGCCGCCGGCCTTTGACCGGTGCGCTGGGCGCGGTGGCGGTGGGTGCGGTGCTGGCCTTGTTGCTGTCGCTGCTGGCAGGGCCGTGGGCGCGGCAGATGCTGTTCGATGCATGGCAGCGCACCTTGCCGCGCGCGATCGGCAACGACGTGACGGTGGTGATGATCGACGATCCCGCGGTGCGCGAAGTCGGCCCCTGGCCCTGGCCGCGCAGCCGGCTGGCGCAACTGGTGCTTTCAATCGCGCAGCACAAGCCCAAGGCGATTGCCTTCGACGTGCTGTTTACCGAGCCGGACCGCTTCAACCCCGATGGGATCCAGCACGCCTATCCCGATATCGATCCAGCGATCAAGGCCGGGATCGGCCGGCTTCCAACGCTCGATTCACAATTCGCCGGAGTGATCGGGCAGGCGCCTGTGCTGCTGGCGCGGTCGGGCATTTCGGCGCAGGCGTTCGGGGTGAAGGGCGCCGCAGCCGCGCAGTTGCTGGTCGATCCGGAGATGGCGGGCAAGCCGCCGGTGCGCGCATTTGCCTGGCCGCGTGCAGTCACCAATATCCCTGAACTCGACGACGTGGCGCTGGCGCACGCGTTTCTCAACGCCGAGCCCGATGCCGACGGAGTGTTCCGCCGCGTGCCGATCGCGATGATGATCGGCGATCGCGCGATGCCCGGAATGGCCGCCGAACTCGCCCGGATGAAGGCCGGGGCCGAACGGATCGCCTGGAAAGGCATGGTCGCGACGATCGGCCCGATCACGCTGCGCAGCGATGAAACCGGCACTCTGCCGCTGCGTTTCGGCAAGTTTCCCGAAACCCACATCGTATCGGCCGCCGCAGCGATGGCGCCTGACTCACCTGCGGCGGAATTTGCCGACAAAGTGGTGATCATCGGGCTGGGCACCGAAGGATCGGTCGATCTGGTCAAGACCCCGCTCGAGCGCACCTTCGGGGTGACGGTGCAGGCGCAGGCGGTCGATGCGATGCTTCATCACGGCTGGCTCGAACGGCCGCTGTGGATCGAACTGGCGGAATGGGCACTGGCGCTGGTGCTGGTGCTGCTGGTGATCGTGGCCGGGCAGCGGCGGCGCTGGGCGTCGGCAGTGGCGGCGGGTGGCGGCCTGCTGCTGATGCCATTGTCGTGGGCGGTGTTTACCGGGCCGGGGTTGCTGTTCGATCCCCTGCGCCCGATCGTGATCGGGTTCGGCGCGGCGCTGGCAGCGGGCGTGCGCTCGTTCCTGGCGGCGCGGGCCGAACGGACCCGGCTGGCGAACGAACTGGTCGCGCGGCAGATGGCCAACGCGGTGCAGGAAGGCGAACTCCAGGCGGCGCGCGGCATCCAGCTCGGCATGGTGCCGACCAGCGACCTGATGGCACATCTCGATCCCGCGATCGACGCGGCGGCGATGCTCGAACCCGCGCGCTCGGTCGGCGGCGATTTCTTCGATGCGTTCCGGGTCGATGCCACCCGGCTGTTGTTCATCATCGCCGACGTGACCGGCAAGGGCGTGCCCGCGGCGCTTTTCATGGCGGTGTCCAAGACGCTGGCGAAAAGCGTGCTGGTGCGCGAACAGGGCGGCCTGGCTCACGCAGTCGAGACGCTCAACGCCGAATTGCTGCGCGAATCCGACGATTCGATGGGCGTGACGATGCTGGTGGTGCTGGTCGATTGCAGCAGTGGCGAACTGGTCATGGTCAACGCCGGCCACGAAAACCCGGTGTTGTTGCGGACCGACGGCGCGGTCGAAGTGGTGCCGATGGACGGTGGGCCGCCGTTCTGCGTGATGGATTTCCCCTATCCCGAAGAACGGCGGACGCTGGCGCCGGGCGAAACGCTGGTGCTGATCACCGACGGGGTGAGCGAGGCGCAGGACGAACACGGCACGCTGTTCGGCATCGAAGGCGCGCTCGACTGGCTCAAGCAGGCCGACCAGAGCGATCCCGCCACGCTGGTTTCGGGCATGATGCGCGCGGTGCGGGCGTTCGAGGAACCCGCCGAGCCGGCCGATGACCTGACCGTGATGGCGATTCGGTATAACGGGCCGCAAGCGGGTTGAGTTAGCGCACGATCACTTCGATGCGGCGGTTCTTTTTGTCGTCATTGGGATCGAGCAGTTCGCGCTTGCCGCGCCCGACCGCACTTACCTGGTCGGTCGGGAAGCCCTTGGAAATCAGTTCCTGGCGAAAATTTTCGGCGCGTTTGAGCGATAGCCCGTCGTTGTCGAAACTGGGTCCGCCGGATGCGTCGGTATGTCCGGTCACCTGGACTTCGGCACCGGGGCGCAACGCCATCTCGTCGCGGATATAGTCGATCGTCCTGCGATTTTCTGCCGTGTCCTCCGGCAGATCTGCGCCCAGGGCGAATGTGAGCGTGAAGGTCTTGTAAGGCAACGGCAGCCCGGCCATCAACTGGTTGTATTCGGGCTTTGCCGTGATGTTGCGTTTAACGCCGTTACCGCCCTTGAGCACTTCGTTCGCCTCATTCAGCACCGCCCCGTCGCTGCCGTCCTTGTTGAGCTTGACCAGCGCGCCAACCGGATGCCCGGCCTCGCCCGGCAAGAGCAGCGTGGTCTGCGAAGCACACCCGGCGAGCAGTCCCGAAGCCGCCAGCGAGAGCGCCAGCGCGCGGATCACTTGACGTCCACCACGAAGCGCGTGCCGCGCACGCCCAGGATCGTGGTGGGGGTGTGGACCTGCATCGCGTCCTTGGCCGACTTGGCGATCTTGCCCGACACCACGCCGAGCGAGCCCTTGTTGACCCGCGCCACGAACTGCCCGGTCTGCTGGGTGCGATCGTACTTGTACGTTGCCAGCACGATCTTGCTGTTGGGGCCGACCGCGATCCGGGTGTCATCGGTGAAGGCGATGCCCATGCGGCCGTCCTTGCCGGTGACGAGCTGGTCGGTGGCTTCGAGCTTGAAGCCCGGTGCGGCAGCGATGGTCTGCTTGCCGCGCACGATCTGCGCCGTGCCGACGTTGCTCTTGATCCGGCCGATTTCGGCCAGGGCGGGGGTGGTGGCAAGCATGCCGAAGGTTCCGGCAAGCAGCGCTGCGGTGATCAGATGTCGCAAAGTCGTTCCCCCATTACACGCAACTGTGGCATACCACCGCCATGGGTTCGGGCACAACCATTTCGCTCTGCCACCGGGCGGGGGACAACCTTTCGCGCAGCCTTCGGCCGGCGCTGGTCGAAGTGCACGAATTTGCCGGCCGCATCGCGCTCGATGCGGCGATGACGCGGCGACTGGTGATCGTGGTCGAGGAATTGCTGGTCAACCTGCTGGAACACAGCGGAGAATCGGCCGGCGGCGGCCAATTGAGCGCAAGCTTGCGGCTGGACGAGACCGCCAGAGGCCTTGTGCTGAGGCTTGAGGACGATGGCGTGCCATTCGATCCGCGCGGCGCCGGGGCGGTCGATATGCCCAACCAGGATCGTGGCGGCGGGGTGGGCCTGGCGCTGGTCAAGGCTTTCGCGCAGATCGAAAGCTATACCACGAAAAGTGGGCTGAACCGTCTGACATTGCGCATGAACCCACGCCGCGATCCGGCCGAATGAACCGGAACGTGCCCTAGCCGGCCGCGATTGCTTCCTGCGCTGCTTTCACCGCAGCAATCTCTGCGCGCAGCCACATCGTTTCGGACAAGTTGCTGCCTCCGCTTGCCGAAAGCAACGCGTCGAGCGCAGCAAGTTTGGCGTGGAGCGCTGCGCTATGCAATCCATCTGCCGCGAGCGCGATGGCCGCAAGGTGCAGGGCTTCAAGCGGGCGGCCCGCAGCGATGTGCGCGGCAGCGCGATCGGCCAGCAGCATGGGTCCGCCGGTCAATTGGGCCAGTTCGGCATCGATCGCGCTGCGGGGTGAGCCGAACAATTCGGTGGTGCCGTCTTCATAACGGAACCAGCCCGCGTATTCCTCCCAGATCGTGCGGACAGCCCAACTGACCTTGCCGTGAAACTCGCCGATCTTCAGACGATCGGGCAGTGCGATCGTGCGCATCAATTCCTGCATCGATGTACCGGCATTCATGCCGTCGAGCGTGAAATCACGCACGTAGCTCACCGCGCCATGCATCCGTTCGAGATCGGCGCGGATGCGGTCGGCGCCGGTGATCGGTTCCCCATGCCCGGTGATCAGGATTTCCGCGCCAAGCGCGCGCACTTTTTCGAGCGATGCCAGATAGCGGCGCACCGATCGCGGCTTGTCCCCGCGCAAGGTGCACAGGAACGGCATCGACGCGAACACCGGGCCGAACAGGTTGCCGGTGAACACGATGCGCTCATCGGGCAACCACAGGCACAAGCCGTCGGTGGTTTCGCCCTCGGGCGTGTGGATCGCGACGAACCGGCGGCCGCCCTGCTCGAACGCCAGTTCGCGGTCGACAAGCACGTCGGGCGTGACTTCCGGTGGGGCCTTCGGATTGGCGCCGCGCTTCATCGTTGCGCCCCACAGCTTGCCGCTGCGTGGCCCGAAGAAGGGCTGGAGCCGTTTCATGTCGGCCCAGTTCTCGACGAAGCCCGGGCCGCCGATCACTTGCGTTTCGGGCTCGCGGAATTCGGGAACGCCGCCGAAATGATCGGCGTGGCTCTGCGTCAGCACGATTCGCCGCAGCGGCCCGGTGCGGTGCGGCGCCAGCAGCGCGACGTTGCGATCGGCGTTGTCCATGAAGCCGGTGTTGACCAGCAGATCGCCGTCCGAAGTGGTTACAAGATAGGCGTTCGAAATGTCGCACGCCATGAAGATGAACGGCGTGATCGCGAGTGCTTCGGTTTGCGCGTCGCCTTGCCGGACAAGGCTTGCCAGCGCCGGGCCGGTGGACTTCTGCCCGCTCATGCGTCCGCCCCGTCGAAGGCGATCATCACTTTGGCGCTTTCGGGCGTGGCCGCAATCTTCAAGCCTTCAAGCACTTGCGCGAACGGCAAGCGGTGGCTGATCAGCGCCGCGATCTTGTCCTGCAACCGCGGCATCGCGGCGATAACGTCGGGAAATTCGTCGGGATAGCCAACCGCGGTGGTGATGGTCATCTCGGTGGTGAGCATCGGGCCTGCGGGCAGTTCGATCGGCTTCATGTAGGCGGCGGTGATGACATGGCGCGCGTGGCGCTTGGCCATGGAAACCACTTGCGCCAGGATCATCGGGGCGCCGGCGGCGTCGATGTAAGCGTCGGTGCCCGACTTTTCCTTGCCGAAGCACATTTCGGTGCCGTGGATCGCCTTGATCGCGGCAGCCACATCGGTGGTGCCGGGGTTGATCGCATGGGCGCCCAGGGCACGCGCCCGTTCCAGCCGTTCCTCGGCCAGGTCGAGCGCGATAACGTCCTTGCAGCCGCGATCGATCGCCCACATCACCATGCCGAGGCCAATCGGCCCGCAGCCGAAGATCACGATCCGCTCGCCGGCTTTGGCTTGCGCCCGGTTGACGCCGTGCAAGGCCACTGCAAGCGGTTCGCACATCGCCGCAACTTCGTAGGAAATGCCCGGTGGGATCGGCAGCAGGCTGTCACCCAGCCTTGCCTCGCGCACCAGCAGTTCTTCGGTGAACGCGCCTTCGGGCCCGCCGCTTCCGATGTAGCTGGGGGTGTTCATCGGGTTGATGATGACCGCATCGCCCACGTTCACGCCCGCCACTTCGGCACCCACCAGCATCACTTCGCCCGCACCTTCATGGCCGAGCGCGGTCAGCGTGCCCGGTGTCGGGATGCCGCCGTTCTTGATGTACGAAAGGTCGCTGCCGCAGATGCCGCAGGCCTTCATCCGCACGACCACGTCCTTCGGGCCGGGTTCGGGGCGCTGGTAGGGATCGAGCCTGACATCGCCGACGTCGTGAATGTTGAGCAATTGCATCGTCTGGATTCCTTAAGGGCGAACCATATATCCGCCGTCGATTGTGATCGTCTCGCCGGTGATGAACGAGCTTGCGTCCGAGCACAGAAACGCGCCGATCCCCTCGAAATCCGAGACCTGGCCCACGCGCTTGAGCGGCACTTGCGGGCCGAAATGCCCGGAAATCGCCGCCTCGTTGGTCTCGCCACCCATCATCGGCGTCATGATCAGGCCCGGCGCGACCACGTTGGCGCGGATCGCGTGCGGCCCGAATTCAACCGCCATGCAGCGGATGATCGCCGCCACGCCCGCCTTCGATGCGGCGTAGTTCTGTTTGCCCGGCAAGCCCTGGAACAGCGAGAGGCTGCCGCAAGCAACCAGACTGCCCCCCGGCTCTCCGGCTTCAGAACGCGCGACCATGTGCCGCGCCGCCTCGCGCAGCGTGATGAACGCGCCGTGGAGCGCGACATTGAGGAACTTGTGCCATTCCGCGGTCGGCATATCGAACACCGAATTGAACCCCGGCGCCGCGCCCGAATTGGCGAACACGCAATCGATCCGGCCGAAATCGCCGATGAACTGGTCGTAGCCGGCCAGGATCGCGTCCTCGCTCGACACGTCGACCACGTAAGTCTCGACCCGTGCCGCGCCCGCTGCCAGCAGGTCGGCCTTGGCGGCGGCGTTCTTCTCGGCATTGCGCGCCCAGATCGCCAGACTTCCACCTTGTTTGGCAATACCGCGCGCAAAGCCGAGGCCGATCCCGCCATTGCCCCCCGTGACCAGCGTGACTTTGCCGGTGCAGTCGAACAGCGTGTTGCCCATGGTCTCTCCCGAATTTCCATCTACCGCCACTATGGCCGCGCGCCTTCGCCGAAGCCAGCGGCCCGCCAATCGCGCGAGCGATGGTTCACGCCGCACCGCTACCGCCCGCCCGCCAGACGCTTATGCAAGGCGGGCGGCGATACCTGCCACAAGGGCCGAGCCATGATCATCACCGGACGCCATTTCCAGAACGCCTATGTCACCCGCGATATCGGCGCCGCGGTGGCGCAGTTCCAAAGCCAGGCCGATGTGCGCAAGGCGATCGAGACCGAAGTCACGGTCAAGCTGTGGACGCCGCAGGGCGAGGGCGAGGGGCGGCAGAAGCTGGCGTTCCTGTGGGTCGAGGACATGCAGTACGAACTGATCCAGCCAGTCTCGGGCGATGTGCTGGCGCTGTATCGCGACGCATTGCCGGAAGGTAACGAATTGAAATTTCATCACGTTTGCAACCGGGTGGACGATTGGACCGCCTTCGAGGCAGGGCTGATAGATTCGCCGTACCCGGTGGTGCTGCGCGGGGGTTCGCCGGGGCTGCTCGAATTCTGCTACCTCGATACGCGGTCGTGGCTGGGGCACTATCTCGAATACGTGTGGATGGGGCCCGAACGCTGGGCCGGCATGGGAGGGCGCTGAGATGGCTGGCTTGAAAGACCGCTACGGCCCGTGGGCAGTGGTTGCGGGCGCGTCCGAGGGCACGGGCCTGGCCATCGCGCGGCACCTGGCAAGCGAGGGCATCCATTGCGTGCTGGTGGCGCGCCGGGCCGGGCCGCTCGAAGCGTTGGCGGCGGACTTGCGCGCCGAATTCGGGATCGAAACCGTGGTCGCGCCGGTCGATTTGTCGCTAGACGAAGCTTGCGAGCAGGTTGCAACGGCGGTGGGCGCGCGCGAAATCGGGCTTTACGTCAGCAACGCCGGCGCCGACCCGACCGGAGCGCACTTCCTCGATGCGCCGATCGACGATTGGGTCGGCCAGATCCAGCGGGGGGTGATCACCACCATGCGATCGTGCCACCGTTACGGCACGGCCATGCGAGCGCGCGGACGCGGCGGATTGCTGCTGATCGGTTCGGGCGGCTGCTATGGCGGCGGCGCTTACATGAGCGTCTATTCGGGGCTGAAGGCGTTCGGGCTCAACTTTGCCGAGGGGCTGTGGGCCGAACTTTCGCCGCACGGCGTGGATGTGTTGTTCATGGCGCTGTCGACCACCGATACGCCGGCGCTGCGCAAGCTGCTGGCCGCCAAAGGTGTGCCGCTCGTCGAGGGCCTCGCCGATCCCGCCGACGTCGCCGCGCATGCCTTCGCACGGCTGCCGCACGGCCCGATCACCAATTGGGGCCAGGCGGACGACGAGCCGGGCATGTCGCCCGTCTCGGCCGCCGCGCGGCGCCAACGCGTACTGGCGATCGGCGAAAGCACCAGGCGGATTTTCGGAAGCTGATCGTCACGCTCAATCGCGGATTTCACCGCGCCTTTGCTTGAACGCCTTGCGCCGCGATTGCGCGGGGGTTTCGGGCAGGTCGCTCAGCATCAGGTAGCCATGGTGCTGCGTATCCAGCGCGCCGAAGCGCACCCCCGCCGCATCGAGCACGTCCTGCCGGCCGATCCGCGCGCGGAAATCGGTGTCCATTGCCGAGACTGGTTCGGGCAGGCCGAGCAGGTCGAACCGCCCGGCGCCTTGCGGGCGGTTGGCGTAGCTGCCCACGGGCCGCGCCGCCGATCCGGAGCTTTCGCCGCCCCCGCCACCGTCTTCGCCGCCACGTCCTCCACCGCCCCCACCACCGCCCCCGCCACCGCCGCGCCCTCCACCACCGCCACGATGCCTGCCGCGCCCTCCGCCGCCAGTGCCGCGATGCTCGCCCGCGCCGGGCCCGCCGCCGCCGAAGTCTCCGGCGTGCACTTCGGGCGCGATCGTGGTTTCGTAGTGGTCGATTTCTTCAGCATCGATCACGCCGTCGTGGTTGACGTCGAGCGAGGCGCAGAAGCGCACGAAGTCGGCGGTGAATTCGGCTTCGGTCAGGCGGCCGTCGTGGTTGGCATCGGCGCGCGCGAACCACTCGGCGACGGGGTAGGGCGCGTCCTGATCCGCGCGGAATGGCTCGCCAGAGGGCGCGATGAACACTTGGCTGCGAACGACACGATGCGGCGGCTGCTCCTCGATCGCGTGCATCGACGCGGCCGGCGGTGCAGAGGGCATGGTCGCCGGAAGCTGCGCGGCTGCGGCAAGAATAGCGATGATCATGGGGCCTCCGAGGGTCGGATCGGAGGTCATCGCTATCCCAACATCGCGGGCGCCACCATCGCTGCCGGGCTCCGCCATACAATTGGCGACACAATGTGACGGTGGCTTGCTGCGGCTTACGGCGGCTTACGGCGCTGTCGCGCTGAACGCCCGTGCAGGCGCAAGTTCGCGGCCCAAATCAATCGCTGGGGCGGTTTGCACCGGCGGGGGCGGGGGCACGGCGCGGTGCTGAGCCGATGGCGATTGACAGCGGCGGCACGGCCAGCACATTGCAAGATCGCCGCTCTGCGGCAGTGGGAACAAAGCGCGCGGTGTCCGTGGCATCGCCCAGCAGGGGTATTCGGCGGGCATGCCCGGCACCAACAACGCAACAAATCTGCCACTTGCGGCGGCCGATCCTGCGCCCAAACGGCGGGTTCGCAACACCACCGCGACGCGCGCGGCGATCCTCGAAGCAGCACGCACGTTGCTGGCCAAGGACGGTCCCGACGGGGTGAGCCTGTCCGAAGTGGCCAAGCTTGCGGGTGTCAACCGCGGCACCGCCTACCAGCACTTTGCGACGCGCGAAGCCGTCCTCGAAGCAGCGGTCGCCGAAGTTTCGGACGAAATGTTCCGCGCGGTGTTCGGCGATCCCGCAACGATCGGGGAACGCGATGTCGGGCAGGTCGACATGGTTGCTTTGACCGAGCGGCTGGCGGTGTTCGCGATGGAAAACCAGGAAGTTTGCCGGGTGTGGCTGCAAACCGTGCTGGCTTCGCCCGAACCCTCGCGCGATCGGTTCTGGAACGAATTCGAAGGCTCGATCGCGCGCTTTGCCGCGACCGATCTGGCCGAACCTGGGATCGATAGCGAAGTGTGGTCGGTGATCGTGCTGGCGGGCAATTTCCTGTGGCCGATGTGGGCGCGTGCGCATTCGCACGGCGATGTCGATCGCGGCGCGCTGGCGCATCGTTTCGCGCGCGAAATGCTGCGGCTGTCGATGCACGGCACCGTGCGCGTTGAAAAATACCCCGGGATCGCTGCGTTGCTCGAAGGCGAGGCGGCGCCCAGCCCGATGTTGTTGCGCGCTGTTTAGGCACGCCGAGTTTTCCATTCTGTTTCAGATACAAGACGAAGGATTTTGCGATGTTTTCTGCGATCGTGATCGACAAGAATGATGCCGGGCAATCGGTGAGCGTGCAACAACTCGATGAAAGCGCGCTGCCCGAAGGCGATGTATTGATCGACGTTGCCTACTCGACGCTGAACTACAAGGATGGCCTCGCGATCACCGGGTCTTCGCCGGTGGTGCGCAAATTCCCGATGGTTCCGGGGATCGACCTTGCGGGCACAGTGCGCGAATCGAACAGCGCCGAATGGAAGGCCGGCGACAAGGTCGTGCTCAACGGCTGGGGCGTGGGCGAGGGCCACTGGGGCGGGCTGGCGCGAGTGGCGCGGCTCAAGGGCGAATGGCTGGTGCCGCTGCCGAGCGCATTCACAGCGCGCCAGGCAATGGCGATCGGCACCGCCGGCTACACCGCCGCGCTGTGCGTTGATGCGCTGGTGAACGCCGGCGTGACGCCCGATCAGGGCGAAGTGCTGGTGACCGGCGCGACCGGTGGCGTGGGTTCGGTTGCCGTGGCGCTTCTAAAGGCGGCGGGCTTCACCGTCGTCGCGGCGACGGGCAAGGCGTCCGAGGGCGATTATCTGGCCAAGCTGGGCGCGGATTCGGTGATCGATCGCGCCACTTTGTCCGAAAAGGGCAAGGCCTTGCAGAAGGAGCGCTGGGCCGGCGTGGTCGACGCGGTGGGCAGTTTCACGTTGGCCAATGCTTGCGCGCAGACGCGTTATGGCGGCGCGGTTGCGGCTTGCGGCCTGGCACAGGGTGCGGATTTCCCGGCTACGGTGATGCCGTTCATCCTGCGCGGGGTGCGGCTGCTCGGCGTGGACAGCGTGATGGCGCCGCGTTCGCTGCGCACCAAGGCTTACGAGCGGCTGGCGCGTGACCTCGATGCCGCCTCGCTCGAAGCGATTGCTACCGAGATCGCACTGGCCGATGCGCCGGCGGCGGCGGCGGACCTGATCGCGGGCAAGATCCGCGGGCGCGTGGTGGTCGACGTCAACCGCTGATCGGGCGGCGGACCATGCAGCCATCGATCATCAGGGGTGCGCCGCTGGCCGAGGAGCCGGGGCTGGGCGCGCTCACGCTCGGCGGCTGGCTGGAGGAGGTGACCACCCGCTTCGGCCCGCGCGAGGCGATGGTGCTGCACGAGGCGGCGGGCACCATCCGCTGGACTTACGCCGATCTGTGGGCGCAATCGCAGGCGGTGGCGCGTGCGCTGGTGGCTTGCGGAGTCGGCCACGGCACCCGCGTGGGCGTGCTGATGACCAACCGGCCCGAATTCCTGAGCGCGGTGTTCGGCACGGCCGTGGCGGGCGGGGTGGCGACCACCTTCAGCACGTTCTCGACCGAGGCCGAGCTTGGCCAGTTGCTGGCGATGAGCGGGGTTTCGGTGCTGCTGGTCGAACGGCGGGTGGTGAAGAAGGATTTCTGCGCGATGCTGGCCGCGCTCGAGCCGGCGCTGGTTACTTCGGCTCCGGGTGCAGTCGTGTCGGGCAAGTATCCGTTCCTGCGCCATATCGCGGCGGTCGGCGAACCGCTTGGTGCGATCGAGGGCTGGGACGCCTTCCTGGCGCGCGGCGATGGTGTCGATCCGGCGCTGATCGCTGCGCGGGCGGCCTCGGTCCATCCGTCCGATGCGGGGGTGCTGTTCTTTTCGTCGGGCACCACCGCCAAGCCCAAGGGCATCCTGTCGGCGCACCGCGCGGTGGCGTTGCAATTGTGGCGGTGGAAGCGGTTCTACGGCACGGGTGATGATGCGCGGACATGGTCGTCGAACGGGTTCTTCTGGTCGGGCAACTTCGGCATGGCAATCGGTGGCACGATGAGCGCGGGCGGCAGCCTGATCCTGCAAGCCTTTTTCGATCCCGAGGCCGCGCTGGCGCTGATGGAGGCCGAACGCGCCACGATGGCGATCGCCTGGCCGCACCAGTGGGCGCAACTGGCCGCCGCGCCGAATTTTGCGAGCGCGGATCTGTCGACGCTGCACTACGTCGGGCCCGAAACCGCGCTTGGCCAGCATCCTACGGTCAGGACCGCCTGGCAGAACCCGATGGCCGCTTATGGCAACACCGAGACTTTCACGATCAGCGCGATCTTTCCGTCGGGCACCGATCCTGAACTGATCGGTACCAGCCACGGCACGCCGCAGCCGGGGATGACCTTCAAGGTGGTCGATCCCTTGACCGGCGTGGTCGTGCCTATGGGCGAGAAGGGCGAAATCGCGGTCAAGGGGCCGACGCTGATGCTGGGCTATCTCGGCATTCCGCTCGACGAGACGCTCGATGACGAGGGCTTCTTTCGCACCGGGGACGGGGGGTGGGTGGATCACGCAGCTGACGGCACCCCGAGGCTGTTCTGGCAGGGGCGGCTCAACGACATCATCAAGACCGGCGGCGCAAATGTCTCGCCTCTGGAAATCGACGCCACGCTGCGCGAATGTCCCGGGGTGAGGCTGACGCAGACCGTCGGCGTGCCGCACGATACGCTCGGCGAACTGGTGGTGGCCTGCGTGGTGCCCCACGCGGGTGCGGTGCTGACCGAGGACGGCGTGCGCGGCTTCGCCAGGCAGACGCTGGCGAGCTACAAAGTACCACGCCGCGTGCTGTTCTTTGCCGAGCAGGATCTGGCCACGACGGGCACCGCCAAGATCAAGACCGCCGATTTGCGCGCGCTGGTGGGCAAGCGGCTCGCGGCCGAGGTGGCGTGACCGACACCGAGGCGATCGCCGCTATCAAGGCGCGCTACTGCATGGCGGTGGACTTGTGCGCCACCGATCCCGAGGGCGCGCGCGGGGCCATGGCGCCGCTGTTCACGGCCGATGCCACTGCCGACTATGGCGCCGGTCCGGTCACCGGCGCAGATGCGATTGCCGGCTTTCTCGCGACCAACATCGCCGCCAATTCGGCGTGGATGCTGCACATGCTGCATACCCCGCTGATCGCGGTCGATGGCGATGCTGCAACGGGCGACTGGACCGTCATGGTCCACTGCAAGCGGCGCGAAAGCCAGGACATCGACACGATCGTCGGGCGCTATTCGGACACCTTCCGCCGCGGCGCCAATGGCGCGTGGCGGATCGCGCACGTTCGCTTCATCCGCAACAACTGACACGACAGGAAACAAGCGATGGCCACTGGCATCACGGGCAAGACAGTGCTGATCACTGGCTCGGCGGGCGGGCTCGGGCGGGCGTTCGCGCTCGCGTTCGCGCGCGAGGGGGCCAGCCACCTGATCCTCGTCGATGTCAACGAGGCCGGGCTTGCCGAAAGCAAGGCGCTGATCGAGGCCGAAGGCGCGGCAGCGTCCACTTACAAAGTCGACTTGTCGGTCGAAGCCGAAATCGTGGCGCTGGGTGAAGCCGTCGTGGCAGCGCACCCGCAGCTCGACGTGCTGATCAACAACGCCGGGCTGCACATGGGCGAGATCGCGCGCGGCTTTGCCGGGATGGGGCTGGCCAAGTGGCAACATTTCTTCGCGATCAACACCTTTGCGCCGCTGCTGCTGGCCGAAGCGGTGCGGCCCTCGCTGGCGGCGGCCAAGGGCCTGATCATCAACCAGTCGTCGATGGCCAGCTTCAATCCCGCGACCGCGTACGGGATCACCAAGGCCGCGCTCAACCTGTTCAC
>NZ_JANXWG010000119.1 GCF_025351285.1 Novosphingobium sp. | reverse complement strand
GTGTTTTCCACGATCGAGGTCGAGCGCGAGGAGCGGCGCCAGGCCGAACACACCGCGCAAGTGCTCGATGCGCTCAACACGCTGGTCTCATCGACAACCGACGGCGAAACCGGCCAGCGCGGATTTTTCATCACGTCGGACCAGCGCTACCTCGCGCCCTATCGTTCGGGCCGCGCGATGTACCGTGCCGCGCTGACGCGGCTCGAGCATGATCTGGGCGACGAGCTTCCCACCGCGCAGCGCGATACCTTGCGCGAAATCGAACGGCTGGGCGATCACAAGTGGCGCGAACTGGATGAGACAATTGCGCAGATCGCGCGCGGCGATGTCGTGGCGGTGTACGTCCGCATCCTGAGCGACGAAGGCCAGGTGGTCATGAGCGAATTTCGCAGCGCGGTCGAACGGTTCGAGGCGGTCGAGCGCGAAAGGCTGCTGGCTGCGCGATCGAGCAGTGCCACCGCCGAAGCCCGCGTCCTGCCCGCGCTGTTGGTCCTGTTCGTGATGATCGTGATCGCGCTGGCGCTGAGCCTGTGGCAAGTCACCCGCGCCGCACGCGCGGAATCCGCGGCCGCCAACGCTGTCACCATCGCCGAAGCGCGCGACCGGGCGGACCTGCTGGCGCGCGAGCTCAATCACCGCGTCAAGAACCTGTTCGCGGTGATCCTGGCGATCGTGCGGATGACGGGCAAGGGCGATGCTGCCGCCAAGCCGGTGGTCGATCGCATCAGCCAGCGCATCCACGCGCTCGTCATCGCGCACGACGTGAGTCAGGGCGCGACAGAGAACCCGGTGGTCGATCTAGCCGAACTGGTCGAAGCCGCGATCGCGCCTTACCGGTCTGACAGCGAATGCTGCGACATCGCCGGAGCGCCGCTGTCGCTCGACACCCGCATGGCCGTACCGCTGGGGCTGGTGCTCCACGAACTGGTGACCAACACGGTCAAGTACGGGGCGTGGGCGCAATCGGGCGGGCTGGTACGGGTATCATGGCAGGCCCACGAAGGTCGCGCGCGGCTCGAATGGGAAGAAAGCCGCGATGGCTTCGTCCCCCCGGTCGAAGCCCGCGCGCGCCAGGGCTTCGGCAGCGTGCTGATGCAAAGCTCGGCGCAGCAGCTCGGCGGGACGATCGAGCGCAGCTACGCCGAGCACGGCATCCGCGTAGTGATCGACTTCCGCCTGAGCTGACCTGCGCTTAACCCGACGCTCACTGGCCATGCTTTGCCGGCCGGGTCGGACTGACCATGCCGGGGCTGATGAAGCCGAGCGGCCCGGGTTCCATCGCACGCTTCTTCAACTCGCCCTGCATCGCGCGATATTCGTCCTCCATCTCCGCAGTGACGGTGGCGCGCGAATCGACCAGCGCTTCGTCGAAGTCTGCTCGGGTCACGGCCTTGACGTTGCCGCCATCGCGGCGGATCGCGATCAGGCCCGCCCGGCGCACCACGTCTTCGAGGTCGGCGCCGGTGAAGCGCTCTGTCGCGGCCGCTACTTTGGCAAGATCGACATCGGGAGCCAACGGCATCGATCGGGTGTGAATCCCCAGGATGTGCTCGCGCCCAGCCTGATCGGGTGTCCCTACATAGACCAGTTCATCGAACCGGCCAGGCCGCAACAGCGCGGGGTCGATCAGGTTGGGCCGATTGGTGGCGCCGATCAGCACCACCGATTGCAGGTCTTCCACCCCGTCGAGTTCGGCCAGGATGGTGTTGACGACGCGCGCGGTCACTTGTGGCTCGCCACCCGATCCGCGTGCCGGGACCAGGCTGTCGATTTCGTCGATGAACACCACGCATGGCGCCACCTGCCGCGCGCGGGCGAACAGCCGGGCAATCTGCTGCTCGCTTTCGCCATACCACTTGCTGAGCAGGTCCGATGACTTGATCGCGATGAAGTTGGCCTCGGCCTCTTTCGCCACCGCCTTGGCCAGCAGCGTCTTGCCCGTGCCCGGCGGACCATAGAGCAGGAACCCCTTGGCCGGGCGAATGCCGAGCCGGTGGAACGCCTCGGGGTTCTTGATCGGCAGTTCGACGCCTTCGCGCAAGCGTTCCTGCGCCGCGCCGAGCCCGCCGATATCGGCCCAGCCGACCTTTGGCGTCTCGACCATCACTTCGCACATCGCGCTCGGCTGGACGCGCTTCAATGCCGCGATGAAATCGTCGCGGCCGACTCTCAGCGAATCGAGCACTTCGGGCGGAATCGTCTGCTGGTCGAAATCGAGCTTGGGCATGATCCGCCGCACCGCTTCGATCGCCGCCTCGCGGGCCAAAGCCGCCAGGTCCGCGCCGACGAAACCGTGCGTGGTGCGCGCCAGTTCGCCCAGATCGACGCCTTCGCCGAGCGGCATGCCGCGGGTGTGGATGCCCAGGATTTCGCGCCGCCCGCTTTCATCGGGGACACCGACCACGATTTCGCGGTCGAACCGGCCGGGCCGGCGCAGCGCTTCATCGATCGCGTCGGGGCGGTTGGTGGCGGCAATTACAACGAGGTTGGAACGCGCCTGCAACCCGTCCATCAGCGTCAGCAACTGCGCTACAATGCGCTTTTCGGCCTCGCCTGAAACCTGGCTGCGCTTGGGCGCGATCGAATCGATCTCGTCGATGAAGATGATCGCGGGCGCTGACTTGGCCGCTTCCTCGAACACCGATCGCAGCCGCTGCTCGCTTTCACCATAAGCCGAACCCATGATTTCGGGTCCGTTGATCGAGAAGAAATTGGCGTCGCTCTCGCTCGCCACCGCCTTGGCCAGCCGCGTCTTGCCGGTGCCCGGCGGCCCATGGAGCAGCACGCCCTTGGGCGGATCGACACCCAGCCGGCGGAACAGTTCGGGGTAGCGCAGCGGCAGCTCAACCATCTCGCGCAACTGGTTGATGGTGTCGCCCATGCCGCCGACATCGTCGTAATTGACATCGGCGCGGCCGTCGCTCGGTTCCTCGAATTCGGCGCGCAGTTCCACCTCGGTGTGTTCATCGATAAACACGATCCCCTTGGGGCTGGTCGACACCACCGACAGCCGGATCTGCGTGAGCGCGAAAGCCGGCGCGTTGAGCATCCGCTGCAACTGCGGCGGCATATCACCCCGATCGACCTGCTGCTGCCCGGCGGTGGCAACCAGATCGCCCGTGACGAGCGCGCGCCCGAAGAAATTGCGCTTCAACGCCTGCCCCGGTCCGTGGAGCGTCAGTTCGCGCTGCGCCGGCGCGAAGACCACACGCTGCGCCGGCCGCGCATCGGGCTTGCGCAGTTCGACATGCTCGCCCGAACCGACCTGGGCGTTGGCACGCTGCAACCCGTCGAGCCGGATCAGTTGCAGCCCTTCATCCTCGGGATAAGGCAGCATCACCCGCGCGGCGGTGGTGCGTTTGCCGACGATCTCGACGATGTCGCCCTCGCCCACGCCCAGCCGAACCATGACATCACGGCTGATCCGCGCAACGCCGGTGCCGCTTTCTTCGCCGCGCGCGCCCGCAACCTGGATGCGGACGGTGCGCTCGTCATCGACAACGGCTGCTCCTGCAGCGGGTCCGGCGTCTGCCATGGTCTTGTCCGATCTATCGTGGGTGCAATGGCGCGGGTTTGAAGGGTGTCGGCCAGAAGCTAGGCACTCGGGCGGCCCATTTCAAATGCCCGGTGTTTACGACCCCCTCACGGACAGGGACAAAAAAAGGCCCGGTCATTGCTGACCGGGCCATGAAAGTTTTGGGAGAGGATGCCTGAAAGGCAAGATTGGTATCCCTTGGAAGTAGTTTTTGTGCAAGTGCGAAAATCTGATTTATGGTTGCGAAAATTGCAAGTCTTGCCCAAAATCAGCGGTTGTGTTCGATTTCATATGCTTGGTAGCCTGCATATTCCGCACACCTGCACCTTAGGACAGGTCTAAACTCCCGATTGCGGTGCACCATTTTTGCATCTGCGAACACATTTCAATGACTTAGCAAAAGCGGCAATCCGGCGTTGCTGATCATCTCACGCGTGACCCCGCCCACCAGCAGTTCGCGCAGCCGGCTGTGGCCATAGAGGCCCATCACCAACAAGCCCGATCCGAGCTCCGTGGCCGTGGCCAGCAAGGTCTGCGCGACCGAGCCTTGCGCCGGCACCACGTGCAGTTCGGCATGGACTTCATGGCGCGACAAGTAGCGCAAGGCCGTGTCCGCGCCGCAATTGTCGGCACCGTCAGTGCTTTTGCCGTTTATGGTCACCACGTCGACGCCGGTAGCGTGCGCCAGCAACGGCAGCGCGGCCTTCATCGCATTGGCCGCGGGGCGACTGCCGTCCCACGCAATCATGACTCGCGGCGCAACCAGGTCGAACATGCCGCGCGGCGGCAGCGCCAGCACCGGGCAACGTTCACCCAGCACGAGATCTTCAAGCATCGCATCGTCGCGGCTGAGTACGATCAGATCGGCACAGCGCGCCGCGGCGCAAAGCGTTCCGAAGCGGTCACCGTCGAGCACGCCGACGTCGTAAGGCACATCATCGCGCGCCAACCGTGCTTCGAGCGATTTTGCCAGGGCTTCATCCTCGGCGCGCATTTCGCGGACGGTGTCGGTGGTGAGCGCCCCGCCCCCGAACGGCTCGAATGCAGCCAACTCGACGATCGGTGAGGCAATCGGCACGCTGACGTGGCCGCCCATCGCGCGCGCCAGCGCCAGCGCGGTCTCAAGCCGCGCGTCGAAACCTTCGGTTGTGTCCGCCGGACAGAGGATCGCACGCATCTGGCAGTTCCTTTCGTCGTATTGGCCGATATGCGGATGATGCGCTCATAGATACCGCCGGCACCATGATTTGAATCAAAATTCCCGAGCGCGGCCGGCTTGCAGTCGAAAGGCCACCCGCTAGAGCGGCGGCGGGTTGAAGTTGAAGGATGGGTGTTGGCAAGATGCGCTACGCTGCGGTGATTTTCGATTTCGGCGGGGTGATCACATCGTCGCCGTTCGAGGCCTTCAACCAGCTCGAAGCGGAGCGCGGCCTGCCGAAGGACTTCGTGCGCCGGGTCAATTCTGCCAACCCGGATACCAACGCCTGGGCGCGGCTCGAACGCGGTGAATTGTCGCGCGAGGCTTTCGATGCCGCCTTTGCCGAGGAAGCCGCAGCGCTGGGTCACGCGCTCGACGGTGCTTCGGTGCTGGCGTGCCTGTCGGGCGCGTTACGGCCGGCGATGGTGACCGCGATGGACCGCATCGTCGCGGCGGGGTTGCGGATCGGCTGCATCACCAACAACGCGCCTTCTGGCAACGGCCCGGGCATGGCGGCAGACCCGATAACGGCGGGCAAGCTCGCACCGGTTTTCGCGCGGTTCGAACACGTGATCGAAAGCGCCAAGGCCGGCGTTCGCAAGCCCGATCCGCGCATTTACCAGATGATGTGCGAGGCGCTGGGCGTGGCCCCGGCGGATTGCGTCTACCTCGATGACCTGGGCATCAACTGCAAGCCGGCGGCTGCGCTGGGCATGCACGCCATCAAGGTATCGAACGAAGCGCAGGCGCTCAGCGACTTGTCGGCGACGCTGGGGATCGCGCTCGACTGACCAACCGACGCGTGTTGCGATGCAGCAAGCGCGTGGTATGAGGCCGACAACAAGGAGCAGACATGGCCAGCAAACTCTACCCCGATGCCGCCGCCGCGCTCGACGGCCTTTTGCGCGACGGGCTGCTGATCGCCTGCGGAGGCTTCGGCTTGTGCGGCGTGCCCGAACGGCTGCTCGACGCGGTGCGCGACAGCGGGGTCAAGGACCTGACTTTCGCCAGCAACAACGCCGGCATCGACAACGAAGGCATCGGCAAGCTGCTGCGCACGCGGCAGGTCAAGAAAATGATCGCCAGCTATGTCGGCGAAAACAAGGAGTTCGAACGGCAGTATCTGTCGGGTGAGCTCGAGGTCGAATTCTGCCCTCAAGGCACTTTGGCGGAAAGGATGCGCAGCGGTGGTGCCGGCATTCCGGGTTTCTATACCAAGACCGGCGTCGGCACATTGGTGGCCGAGGGCAAGGAAGTGAAGGCCTTTGACGGTCAGGATTACATCCTTGAGCAAGGGATCTTCGCAGACTTGGCGCTGGTCAAGGCATGGAAGGCGGATGAAACCGGCAACGTCGTGTTCCGCAAGACCGCACGCAATTTCAACGCGCCGGCCGCCACCTGCGGCAAGGTCTGCGTGGTCGAGGTGGAGGAGATCGTGCCCGTCGGCAGCTTCGATCCCGACTGCATCCACTTGCCCGGCGTTTACGTCCAGCGGCTGATCGTGGGCAGCCCCTACGACAAGAAGATCGAATTCCGCACCGTGAGGGAGGCTGTCTGATGCCCCAAGAAATCAAGGGCTGGACCCGTGACCAGATGGCCGCACGCGCGGCGCAGGAATTGGAGGACGGCTACTACGTCAACCTGGGCATCGGCATCCCGACGCTGGTGGCCAACCACGTGCCTGCCGGAATGACCGTCACGCTCCAATCGGAGAACGGCATGCTCGGCATCGGGCCCTTCCCGCTCGCGGGCGAGGAAGACGCAGATCTGATCAACGCCGGCAAGCAGACCATCAGCGAACTGCCCCAATCGGCCTACTTCGACAGCGCCCAGTCCTTCGCGATGATCCGCGGCGGCCACATCGACCTCACCGTGCTCGGCGCGATGGAAGTGGCTGAAAACGGGGACATCGCCAACTGGATGATCCCCGGCAAGATGATCAAGGGCATGGGCGGCGCGATGGATCTGGTCGCGGGCGTCAAGAGGATCATCGTCGTCATGGAGCACAACGCCAAGGACGGCAGCCCCAAGTTCATCCCCGCCTGCACCCTGCCGCTGACCGGCGTGGGCGTTGTCGACATGATCGTCACCGACCTTGCCGTGTTCCAGCGCTCCGACCACGCCAGCCCGTTCCGGCTGGTTGAACTGGCGCCGGGGGTGACCGCCGAGGACCTCGCCGCCAAGACCACCGCGCACTACCTCACCTGATCCCGTGGCCTACACCCTCATCACCGCCAACCGGAACTATTCGAGCTGGTCGCTGCGTCCCTGGCTGCTGATGAAGGCGCTTGGCATCCCCTTTGCCGACCGCATCGAACCCTTCACCAAGCCCGTCAACTACGATGACTTCCGCGCCTTCTCGCCCACCGGGCAGGTTCCCGTCCTGATCGACGCGCCACACACGGTGTGGGACTCGCTCGGCATCGTACTTTACCTTGCCAAACGCCACGGCGGCATCTGGCCCGAGGATGCCGAGGCGCGCACCTTTGCCCAATCGGCGGCCTGCGAAATGCACGCCGGCTTTTCGGCGCTTCGCAACGACTGCACCATGAACGTCGGCGTCCGCGTCACCCCCAAGCCGCCCAGCCCCGCGCTGGCCCGCGACATTGCCCGGATCACCGAGCTGTTCGAGACCGGCCTCACCCGCTTCGGTGGGCCTTGGTTGGCCGGCCCGGCGCTAACCGCGCTCGACGCGATGTTCGCCCCCGTCGCCTTCCGCATTCGCACCTATGGGCTCGACGTCGGAACCGGACAGGCCTGGGTCGACCGGATCATCGCCCACCCCGCAATGCAGGAATGGGAAGCGGCCGCCCTTTCCGAAACCTGGCGCGAGGAAAGCCACGAAGCCGAACTCGCCGCCGCCGGCACGATCACGGCAGATTACCGCACCGCCTGATTGCCCTCGTAACACGACCCGGCTAGCCTGCGCTCCACATCACGGAGAGCACGCATGAACCTGGACCAGATCCCCCTCACCCGCAACGACGGCACCCCCGACACGCTCGCCAGCCACAAAGGCAAGGTGCTGCTGGTCGTCAACGTCGCCTCCAAGTGCGGGCTGACCCCGCAGTACGAAGGCCTCGAAGCACTCTACCGCGCCAACAAGGACCGCGGTTTCGAGGTCCTGGGCTTCCCCGCCAACGATTTCGCCGGCCAGGAGCCGGGCGCCGACACCGAAATCGCCGAGTTCTGCTCGCTCAACTACGGCGTCTCGTTCCCGCTGTTCACCAAGGCCACCGTCACCGGCCCCGACAAGCAACCACTCTACGCCGCCCTCACCGAAGCCATGCCCGAGAAGCACGGCAACGCCGCCGAATGGCGCGAAAAGCTGCGCGGCTACGGCATGACCCCGACCGAAGACCCCGAAGTGCTGTGGAACTTCGAGAAATTCCTGATCGCCAAAGACGGCACCGTCGCCGCCCGCTTCGCCCCGCAAGTGACCCCCGACGACCCCGAAATGACCGCCGCGATCGAAGCCGAACTGGCCAAGTGACTGGAACCTCACACCAAGGGTGCGGTGTGAGGATCGCACCCGATTCGAAAACACCTTAACCCGCTGATAATAATGCACTAATCCTGAATTCGCGCGCGCGGAACTTCTCGAACATCACGCGTATCGCACATGGCGAACTTCCCCGCCCCGCCGCCGACAATGAGAAAGACCGCCGACAGGATAGCAGCCTCGGCCAATGTAGGAAAATCACGCGCGCCGCACCCGCCAGCCCCCACGCGCGCGATCGGCCGGAGCTGCTGGCAAGCGCTGGAGCGCGAGCAACCTGTCCGCTTCGCGGATTTTCTCAAGGAAACAAGGAAGGGAAATTTGCAAAGGCCAACGGCCCCTGCACCCCGGGACTTTGGTGAGATTTAGGCATTATAAAGTTTCATTCACGTAGGTTCAATCTGCGCCGGTTCCCGTCGGCGTCATTGCGGCTATCTGTTACCCTTGGAACGGTTGTGAGTAATGCACAACATCTCGCAGTTGTGGATGTCTGTGGCACCACCTTTCGACCACGCCGTCACATGATCGGCGTCCATTTCATCTCGCCTATAGATGCGAGTTCTGTTTGCATTGTCGCCCGCTGCACAGACAGAGCAGTTAGAGACGCCTTTAGATTTTGCGTTATGAGTCTGCTGTTGGTACGCAACAGCCCTCGTCTTCTCATCAAAAAGCCTGATTGAAAGTAACTGGGGTTGAGTTTCACCACTCAATAAAAATTCGTAAATTCCCTTACGGTTTGCCACCGCAGGGTCTCCGAGTAGCCGTTCAATTTCACCGTCAAGAACTGCCGCATTGTAGGGGGTGGAGTGATAGGTCTCATAAAGGCGGCCCCATTCGATGCCACGCATCTCCTTATCCGGTGGACGCCTAAAGATACTACCGATCCAGTCAATTACTGAAGTAAAGTATGCCTTTAGTTCAAAAATATCAGCGTCACCTCGATGGTGTGCTAGGTAAGCATCGACATTCATACCCCGAGCCCCTGACACCCAATCCAGCGCAACCGCCAAAACTTCCTGCCGCTTTGGATCACCTTTGATATAAGCTGACCATTTTTGCATATTCGCATTTTGGGAATTGCTAAATTCAACCTTAGCCTTATTTACGAAAGGTCCAGAGTAGATTGCGTTAAGTAGTTCCTGCGGATTTAACGGAATTCCGGATATATTGATGGTACGGAACCAGTCTTTGATTTCCGCTTCCTCACCTTCACACTCATAGACCAGAAGTGCACTATCGAGGATTTTGCGCTGCTTTTCCTTAGGCAATGAAAGGAACGTCTGCTCTTTGCCATCAACTCTTATAGCAAACTTGCCTGTTACAAACCGGCCGATGCTGGTGATGCGTTGCTGACCATCGAGTACTTCAAGAGTGCTGCCTTCCACGTTGAAGTAAATCAAGCCCAGAGGATAACCCTTCAAAAGTGAATCAATGACAGCAACATCCTTCTTCCCGTCATTGTAGATGTAATGTCGCTGAAATTCCGGCTGAATGACAAGTTTTCCAGCGAGACCAAATAGTCCCTTACCCTCCAATTCATTATAAATAAACCCATCTACGACTTGCTCAACAGTATATCTCTCAAGTTCAGTTTTCATGCGCCGCCCTTCCGGCGAATAAACAGACGCTTATAAACGCCTCTAACCGGATACCCAACATCGAAATGATTCCCGGGACCAAATGAATCGACCCGAACGACACCACTGAGGGTGCCGCTGTTAGATTTTTTTCGAACGCCGTCCACTACCCGCTCTTTCTTGCTGTACTTTTTCGTCGCTGGGTAATCGCCCTCACTACTGCCGAGAATTGTAAACTGATCTGGATTGTGTTTATCTAAGTATGTAATTGGCACACCCATCATACCACCGTAATCGCTTGGGATTGCATCAACGTAGGGAACCTCGATTGCATCGAAGTTATCATAATTTTCGTAACCGACTCCCCTGATTTCCTTATGCTTGCTGAACTTTATGTTATCGGCTTCGGTCATCAGTTGCAGTGGTTCGTGCCGCCGTCCATGATCAATGTTGGTAAACCAGCATGAGTTTCCTTGACGTGTGTAGTCCCGCTCATCGTCGCTCGGGTATCCCATCTTTTCAGCTTTGAGGCGATCTTTCTCATTCACCACCGTTCCCTTCGGGACAGCAAAAACCATGTCGGTGGTGTTACCTGTAGCGCCCTTCCAAAGCTCGTTCGCCATAATGTGCGGAAAGAGCTCATTGTACGTGATGGCGTTGTTGTTGCCGACCACTGAAAATTTGCGCCCACCGCCAATCACCCAAGTCATAAATTGACGAAATAAACTAAAGGGCGGATTTGTAATGACGAAATGAGCTTCATCGCGTAGTGCAGTCACCTCGGAGCTACGAAAATCTCCATCGCCTTCAAGATATTCCCACTGGAGATCATCAATGTTGATTATACCATCCCCATTGATGTCTTTCCACTCAAGCGTAAACTTCTTGCCATTTGCGCGGGTCTTTGTCGCGTCAAACGCGGGGCTTTCTGTCTCAAACAAGGTTGGCTGATAGCCTATTTTGTCTGGATTGCTGTTCGGTGCGTAAGACGTCGAAATGAGTGTTTTGATGCCAAAGTCCATAAAGTGGAGCGCGAAAAACTTGGCAAAGTTGCTCCACTCAGGATCATCACACGGAAGCAGAATGACTTTGCCGCGGAACACGTCGGGGTTGTACTCGAGATACGCGTTCATCTCACGCTCGACGTCAGCCCACTGCGTATAATACTCGTCGAATTTGACCTTCTTGGCTGTGCCCAAGTGGCTGTTTTTGTCACGTTTAGCAGCAGCCGCTGGCACGATATCGACCTCGCTTTGAGGTTTCATTGAAGATGCCGATCCGTTCAAAATTGGTGCAGGTTTGTTCTCTGTTAGTTTCACACCGTGGCATGTCAATCTCGCAAGAATATCCCGGGTGCAGGGGCCGGGGCTCCTGCCCGCCGGAGGCTCCGTTCTAACCGGCTACTTCCCCCCCTCGACCGGCTTGAGCTCCCCTGCCATCAGCCGCGCCAACATGGCGACGATGGGGTTCACTATTCGGGTGCCGGTATGTCTTCGCCGTCGTTCGCGCCGCCCGTAGCCTCCAAAATCAACCGCACCGTCTCCTCGGGCTCATCCCACATCGGGAAGTGGCCGCTGTGGTCGAACCAGTGGAGCCTGGCTTCGGGGAAGGCGGCCATGGCGCGGGTCGCTTGTTTGGGCAGGCACAGGCGGTCGTGGCGGCCCCAGCCGATTACCATGGGTGCGCCGGTTTGCGAGGGGCCGGTCTGGGTGGGGCCGGTGGCGAGGTCTTTGACGAGGGCGTCGAAGGTCGGGGTCTGGGTGAAGGAGCGCAGTTCGTGCAGGATCATGGCAGGATTTAGCGCCCAGGGTTTGGCGGAGAGTTGCAGCATCAGCGCGGTGCGGCCGGCGGCGTTGGCGGTGATGGCGGGGAGTGCGGGCTTGAGCGCGCGGACGAGGCGGATCGAGGCGGCGAGCGTGGTGCGGAAGAAGGTGCGTTCCCAGCCTTGCCAGAAGCCGCCGGGATCGAGCGCGACGACCGCGCCGGCACGCCCGCGGCGCGCCATTTCGAGCACAAGCCGCGCGCCGAGCGAGCTGCCGACCATGTCGACACGTTCGAGGCCCTGCTCGCCCAGCCAGTCATGAAGGCTGCGCGCGAGGCCTGCGAAGGTGCCGCTGTCAGCTTGCGCGGGGGTTTGTCCGTGGCCGGGGAGATCGGGCACGATCACCTCGCGGGTTTGCGCGAGTGCGGGAAGGATCGGGTCCCACGAGGCGCGCGAACCGCCGAGCCCGTGGACGAGGAGAAGCGGCTTGCCGAGGCCAGTGCGGGTGTGTTGCATCCGCCTCAACGCCCCAGTCGGCATCTGGTTCAAAATAAAAGCATCCCGGGTACAGGGCGAGGTGCAGGTTTCGCGGCTCCTGCCCGCCGGAGGCTCTTTCTTTATCCGGTCACTTCCCAGCCTCGACCGGCTTGAGCTTCCCCGCCCTCAGCCGCGTCGACATGGCGACGATGGGGTTCACGCTTTCGGGGGCGGGGGGATCGTCGGCGTCGTCGGCGTTTGCGTAGGGGCCCTGGCTTTGCTGGAGCGCGGCGGTGCGGGCGGCGGCTCGGCCTGCGCGGGCTTCGGCCAGCGGGCCTTCGGAGGGGATCAGGCCGTTCTTGTCGGGGTGCGCGGTGGCGAGCTCTGCGGGCAGCGCGGCCATGGCTTCGGCGGGGAGCAGGGTGGTGGCGGGGCCGATGGTGGGTTCCAGGCCGGCGTAGCGTTGGCCGAAGTAGGTGCCGGGTTTCCAGTTGCCTTGCCAGCGGTAGAACAAGTGCGCGCCGATGACGGTGACCTTGGCCATGCTGCTCGCCCAGTAGGGGACAACGTAATTCGCGTGGTAGTGCGTGGCGTGGCCGACGGGGGCGAAGACGTAGCCGTGGAGCGCGGCGGCGGCGATTTCCCGGGCGCTTTGCCATGATCTGGGGTTGGGGGTGCGGTTGAGCGCGCCATCGCACGTAAACGTGAACTGGCAGCCGGTCTGCTTCTGCGATCCCTGGTAGACGACGCCGCAGACCGAGTTGGGAAAGGCATTGCTGCGCACGCGGTTGAGGATCACTTGCGCGACGGCGCGTTTGCCGTCGGTGGGTTCGTTGCCGGCTTCGTAGTAGATCGCTTGGGTGAGGCATTGTTCGGCGCGTTGCTCGGTGGGGCCGGCGGGGGCGGCGAAGGCCGCGGCGGCGGGGCCGGCCTTGAGCAGCGGAGTGGCGGCGTTGATTTCGAGCGCGGTTTTGGCAGAGACGGGCTTGAGCGCGGTTTCCTCCACCGGCGGGGCGCCGGGTGGGGCTACGGGGGGCTGGTTCGTGCGGGTTTGCGCGGCGGGGTTGGCGGGTTGGGTGTGGCGTTCGGTCAAGGCGCGATAGCTGGCGAAGCTGGCGATCATGGCCAGCGCGGCGGCGGGGATGAGGATGCGGCGGTTCATCGGTTCGGGCCTGATGGGGTGTTTCAGGCTATCAGTCTGTGATCGGGGTCGCAATTGCCCGCTGGTTCCTGGCCCCTTCCCTCGCCAGCGCGAACCGGCCATGATCGCATGCAAGAGGGAGAGATCATGGACAACGCCATTTGCCGGATGACCGGTTGCGAATTTCCGCTGTTCGCGTTCAGCCATTGCCGCGATGTGGTGGTGGCGGTCAGCAAGGCGGGCGGGTTCGGGGTGCTGGGCGCGGCTGCGTTTTCGCCCGACGACCTGGAGCGCGAGCTGGCGTGGATCGATGCGCATGTCGATGGCAAGCCTTATGGCGTGGATGTGCTGGTGCCCGAAGTTGTCGACGCGCGGGTCTTGGGGTTCACCAGCAATGCGGCGCGGGCAGATGCGATTTCGGCCGAGCATCGCGCGTTCGTGACGGGGCTGCTGGGCGGCGTGGGGATTGCCTTGGGCGAGGCCGACCTGCTGCGGCGCGAGGGCGTGGGGATCACGCCCGAAAACGGCGCGGCGCTGATGGAGGTGGCGTTTGCGCATCCGATCAAGCTGATCGCCAATGCGCTGGGGATCGCTCCGCCGTCGATGATTGCCGAGGGCAAGCGGCGCGGGATTCCGGTGGCGGCGCTGGTGGGCGCGCGCGAACATGCGATCCGCCAAGCCGAGGCGGGGGTCGATATCATCGTCGCGCAAGGTGGCGAGGCGGGCGGGCATTGCGGCGAGGTTTCGACGCTGGTGCTGGTGCCCGAAGTGACCCGTGCGCTGGCGTCGGCTGGGCATCAGGTGCCGGTGCTGGCGGCGGGAGGGATCATGACCGGGGCGCAGATGGCGGCGATGATGGTGGCTGGCGCGCAAGGAGCATGGACCGGATCGGTGTGGCTCGCCACGCCCGAGGCCGAGACCAGCCCGGCGTTTCGGCAGAAGATGGTGGAGGCCAGGTCGCGCGATACGGTGCGTTCACGCTCGCGGACGGGCAAGCCGGCGCGGCAGTTGAAATCGAGCTGGCATGCGGCTTGGGATGGGCCGGGTAGTCCGGGAGCGTTGCCGATGCCGCTGATGGGGATGGTGTCCGAACCGGCATTCCGCAAGATCGAGGCGGCGGCGGCCGGGGGCAATGGCGAGGCGCGGGCGATGGTCAGCTATTTTGTGGGGCAAGGCGTGGGATTGGTCGAGCAGGAGCGATCGGCGCGCGCCGTGGTTCAGTCGTTTCGCGAGGAGTTTGTCGATGCTGTGGCGTCGATCAACGCCGTTCTTGGCAACGCGATGGTGGGTGCGTGATGGACGAGGTTGATCGCAAGCCCAGCCTGCTTTCGCGGCCCACTCTTCTGTCAAGGATTGTGCGGCGGGCGTTGCTGGCGCTTTATCACGCGCGCGGGTGGAAGGCGATCGGCGCGCCGCCCGAGGATCGGCGCTGCGTGATCATCGCGGCGCCGCACACGTCGAACTGGGATTTCGTCAACTTCCTGGGGCTGACCGATGCGTTGAAGATCGACACGCAGTTCATGGCCAAGACCAGCCTGTTCCGCTGGCCGATGGCGCGGTTCATGCGCGATATGGGCGGGGTGCCGGTCGATCGCAGCGGGCGGCATAACTATGTCGAGGCGATGATCGCCGAATTCGGGCGCCGCAAGCAGTTCATGCTGACGATCGCACCCGAAGGCACGCGCGGCGCGGTGCGGCAGTGGCGCACCGGTTTCTACCACATCGCGGTAGGCGCCAAAGTGCCGCTGGTGTGCGGGATGATGGACTATGCCACCAAGACCGGGGGCCTGGGCCCGGCGATCTGGCCGACCGGCGATTACAAGGCGGACATGCTGAAAGTGGCGGAATTCTATCGTAACACCACGCCAAAGTTTCCCGAACGCGCCACCAGCTTTGAAGAGATCACCAATGCCTGAACCGATGTTGATACCGCTGCTGATCGATTTTGCCTGCGTGGTCGTGGGCTTAGCTGTGCTGTGGCGGGTGGCGGTGAAGATCGAGGACGTCAGCTTCATCGATGCGGTGTGGGGCGGCGGGATGGCTGTCGTGGCGGCGATCGCGTGGGTGCAGCGCGGGTTGCCGGGCGGGCGCGGCGGACTGATCGCGGCGATGGCGGTGCTGTGGGGCGCGCGGCTGGGCTGGCATTTGTTCACGCGATGGCGCGCGCATGGCGAGGACCCGCGCTATGCCAAGATGCTCGGCAAGGCGAAGGAGCGCGGGCAGTTCGCCAGCGCCTCGCTCAAGTTCGTGTTCGGGCCGCAAGCAGTGCTGCTGTTTGTCACCTGCTTGCCGGCGCAAGTGGGTGTGCTGCAAAGCCCGCCGGGAACGCCGATCGGGCCGCTGGCCATGGCAGGGGCGGCGCTGTGGGCACTGGGCATGGCGTTCGAGACGGTGGGCGATTGGCAACTTTCGCGCTTCCGCGCCGATCCCGCCAGCAAGGGCAAAGTGCTCGATACCGGGCTTTGGCGCTACACCCGCCACCCCAACTACTTCGGCGATGCATGCGTATGGTGGGGGATCTGGCTCACCGCCGCCGAAGCCGGCTGGCTGGCCGCCGCCGTGGCTGCGATCGGGCCGGTGTTCCTGACCTTCACGCTCACCAAATGGTCGGGCAAGCCGTTGCTGGAAAAGGGCATGGCCAAGCGCAGGCCGGGGTATGAGGAGTATGTGCGGAAGACTTCGGGGTTCATTCCGTGGCCGCCGAAGGGGTAGGGAAACAACTTTCCGTTCGGATCGAGCCCTTCGACAGGCTCAGGATGAACTGTCGCCATTCTGGCAACAGTCGAGATACGCTGGCGCCGCGTTTGCGTGTCTCGACTTCGCTCGACACGAACGGAAACGTGGGAACTAAACCCACCCCATCAATTCGCGCCGCACCAGCGCCTCCAGCATGTCCATCCCCACATCGCCCGCATTGAGGCATTCCAGCGCGGCGAATTGCTGGCCGCCGCCCTCCTCGAACTGTTCACGGCCGCGGATCGCCAGTTCTTCCAGCGTTTCGAGGCAGTCTGCCGAGAATCCCGGCGCGGCGATCACCATCGACTTGGTGCCTTTCGCCGCTTCGGCCTCGATCACGGTGTCGGTGGCCGGTTCGAGCCACTTGGCGCGGCCGAAGCGTGATTGGAAGGTTGTTTCGATGCGCAGGCCGGGGTGGCTGGTGGCGAACGATTCGCACAGCAACCGCGAGGTTTTCCGGCAGTGGCAGTGGTAGGGATCGCCCTTGTAGAGCGTGCGTTCGGGCATGCCGTGGTAGCTCAGCAGCAGCACTTCGGGGGTGAAATCGAGCGCCGCGATCTGCCGCGCGAGATCATCGTGCAGCGCGGCGATGTAGCCCGCATCGTCGTGGTACGGCGGCAGTGTGCGCAGCGCGGGCAGGCGCCGGGTGACCAGCGTCCAGGCGGCCAGCGCATCGAGCACGCTCGCGGTCGTGGCCGCGGAATATTGCGGATAGAGCGGCGCAACCATGATCCGTTCGCAGCCCGCCGCCATCAGCGCATCGAGTTCGCCCGCCATTGCCGGCTTGCCGTAGCGCATCGCGTGGCGCACCACCGCGGTATCGCCCAGCCGCACTTGCAGCGCGCGCGCCTGCGCCTTGGTGATCGCGGCCAGCGGCGAGCCATCCTCGCTCCACACTTGCGAATAGGCGTGCGCCGATTTCTTGGGGCGGGTGTTGAGCACGATCCCGCGCAGGATCGGCTGCCACACCAGCGTGGGGATTTCGACTACGCGCTTGTCCGACAGGAATTCGAGCAGGTAGCGCTTCACCGATTTCACGTCGGGCGCATCGGGCGTGCCCAGGTTGACCAGCAGCACGCCGATCCTGCTCTTCAGGATCGGGGGATGGTCGGCCGGCGGTTGCATCGCAGCATTTGTCACAGCATTCGGGCTCATGGCAATCTGCATTAAAGACCTTCCGAAAGCAGCGGTAGCCGGCGAAAGCGCAAGCCGGTAGCCGAAAACAGCGCATTGGCAATCGCCGGAGCCACCGCCGCCACCGACAATTCGCCCGGATCGAACGGTGGCTCGGCGCTATCTGCGAATGCCACGTCGATCGCGGGGCAATCGGCGAGCAGCGTCAGCCCCAGTTCGCCGAGGTGGCCCGCCAGCGGCAAGCCCTTGTCATAAGTGCTCGATCCGCCGAGCGTTGCCGCCATGCCGAACACCAGCCCGCCTTCGATCTGCTGGCGCGCGATATCCTGATTCACGATGCGGCCCAAGTCCGCATAAGCCGACAGCCGTTCCACCTTCACGCCGTTCACATCGCGCCGCGCGGTGGCGACGACCGCGATGAAGCCCGATCGGCCAGCAGTGTCGATGCCCAGATCGATTCTGTGGCAGGCGATCCCCTGCCCCGATCCTTCACCGCCACCGCCCCAAGTCGCCAGCTTGGCCACGCCTTGCAGGCAGGCGGCGAGGCGCGGTTCGTTGCCCAGCATCGCCATGCGGAATGCCAGCGGCTCGTGCCCGCCGAAATGCGCGACTTCATCGACGAAGCTTTCGGTCAGGAACGCGCCGATCCCGTGCGAATTTCCGCGATACCACGCGGTCGGCAGGCCCAGGCTGACGGGAATGTGGTCGACCGCCATCGCCGGCACCGTGTAGCGCGGCATCGCGCCCGCGCAGGCCAGCGGATCGGCATTGCCGGCGGCGGCCTTTTGGGCGGCGGGGGCGTCCTTGCCGTGGAGCAGGCGCTGGCCGGCCTCGATCGCGGTGGCGGGCATGGCGAGGCGCGTGCGCCAGCCGAGCAGCGTCTGCTTGTCGTCGCTCACCACTGCGGCCATCTGCGCAGCCAGCGGAGTGCGGGGATAGTCGGTCAGCGAATCCTGCCAGCGCGAATACATCAGTTGCACCGGCTTGCCGGTTTGCTTCGCGATTACAGCGACTTCGCCTGCGATGCGTGTATCGAGCCTTGCATCGAACGATCCGCCGGCGTGCATCGGGTAGAGGATCACTTGCGCCAGCGGCACACCAGCCGCCTTGGCCGCAACCTTGCGCGCCACTTCAGGAGCTTGTGTCGCCAGCCACAGTTCGAGCTTGTCATCGCGCAACCACGCCACCGCCGTCGGCGTTTCGAGCGCGGCGTGGAGCGCGGGTTCGATGTCGTAGCGCGCGGTAATGCTGGGCTTGGCCATCAGCGGATCGGGATCGCCCACCGCCGCCACGCGCTGCGGCTTGCCCTTTTGCAGCGCGGTTTCGAGCGCCTGCTCGATCGGCGCGGTATCGGCCACGGGTCCGTGCGCGCGGAAGCGGGGGGCGCTGGCCTTGACCGCCTTGTCCGCCGCGAACCAGGTATTGGCCACCGCTGCCACCCAGCGTTTGTCGGTTACAACGGCACTGCAACCGGGTTGGGCCAGTGCCGCAGCCTTGTCGAAGCGGCTGAGCACGGTGTCGCCCTGCGGCCCATGCGCGATGGCCGCAAAGACCATGCCGGGCAGCCGCACGTCGCCGGCGAAGACCAGGCTGCCATCGACTTTGGCGGGCAGGTCGAGCCGGGGGAACGGCACCGTTCCAGCGGCGCTGGAGTCCTCCGCGGGTGCAGCGCGCAGCCACGGCGTACCGGGCGGATCGTAGCGCGAGGCGGCATCGGCCAACCTGCCGAACGCCAGGCTCTGCTTGCCATGGATCACAGCGCCGTTGCGGGTGTCGCATTCCGACCACGATACACCCCATTGGCCGGCAGCGGCCTTGGCCAGCATCGCGCGCGCGGCGGCGGCGGCTTCGCGAACCGGCTGTTCGAACGCGGCGAGCGCAGTGCCTTGCGCGGTCACCACCAGCGGATTCGTGGTGGCATAGCGGCGCGCGATGCTGCCTTCGGGATCGCGCGCCAGCCCGGCCCCCACCGGCATCCACAGCGGCGCCCATGCGGCGGCAAGCATCGGATCGCCATAGTCCGCACCGGCGGGCACCGGCTCCACCGAAACCTGTTTCCAATCCGCGCCCAATTCGACCGCTGCGACTTGTGCGATCAGGCTGGCGACCCCCTGCCCCATTTCGCAGAATGGCGCTGCCACGCTGACCACGCCGGTCGGCGCGATCCTGATCCACGCGCCCGCTGCCAGTTCGCCATCGCGCGCGCGCAACGGCGTGGCCGGGCGATGGCGGGTGAGCGACCACGCGACGACGAGGCCACCGCCCACGCCCGCGCCGACCAGCAGACCTCGCCGCGTGAGTCTCACGTTTTCAGACCCATTGGCGCCGCGCTCAGCGCTGGTTGGCGAGCCAGGTCGAAACCCGCCGCGCGATCGCCATGAACGGTTCGGCGGCCTCTCCGCCGGTTGCGGCGGGAGGCCGACCGGCATCGCTGTCCTGCCGGATCGACAGCGTCAGCGGCACGCGGCCCAGGAACGGCAGGCCCATCGACTTGGCCGCAGCTTCCGCCCCGCCGTTGCCGAACGGATCGCTTTCCTCGCCGCAATGCGGGCAGATGTAGCCGGCCATGTTCTCGACCATGCCGATCAGCGGCACATCGGCCTGGCGGAACAGCCCGATCGCGCGGGTGGCGTCGATCAGCGCAAGGTCCTGCGGGGTCGAGACGATCACCGCGCCGATCGGCTTGTGCTTTTGCAGCATGGTGATCTGCACGTCACCGGTGCCGGGCGGAAGATCGACCACCAGAATCTCGGCATCCCAGTGCGCGTCGATCAACTGGCCGAGCGCGTTGCCCGCCATCGGCCCGCGCCACGCGATCGCCTGGCCGGGTTCGACAAGGTGGCCCATCGACAGCAGCGGCACGCCCCAGGGGCTGGGGACCGGGATCATCTTGGACCCTTCGGCCTCGGGGCGGCGCCCTTCGTTGGCCATCAGGCGCGGCTGCGAGGGGCCATAGATATCGGCGTCGACCAGCCCGACCTTGTGGCCGAGCGAGGCGAGCGCAATTGCCAGGTTGGCCGACAGAGTGGATTTGCCGACGCCGCCCTTGCCCGAACCGACCGCGATGATCTTCGGCCCGGTGCCGGGGGCCTTGGCGAAACCGGTCGTGGGCTCTGGCTTGGCCTCCTTGTCGGCCATCAGCGCGATCCGTGCCTCGCGCGCGCCCGCGGCCAACGCCGCGCCGCGCACCCCGGCTTCGAGCTTCTTGCCGTCACTCCGATCGAGCCCGCTGGCGTCGAGCACGATCGTGGCGACGCCGTCGATCAGCTTGGCCGACTGCATGCGCCCGCCGGCTGCGGCCGCGATCTTGTCGGTAAATTCAGCGCTGGTTTCGCTCACGTGTGCCCCACTCACGCCCGGCCGGTGCGGGGCGTTCACTTCCCTTAAGTCCCTAGCAGAGGTTTTTCGGGAGGAGAGACTGTTTTTCAGGGCAGTCGAACCCTATAACAATCGCCATGAACGAAAATGGCATAAGCGGATTGCGCGGGCGGATTGCGAACTTGGGCTGGATCAGGCCCATTGGCAGCGGCCCACAGGTATTGGCAGACGATGCTGCGGGCGATCCGCCGAGCGATTCCTCGCCGGAAAAGCCGGCGCCCAAACCCGATTCCAAGCCTTCTGGCAAACCGAAGAACCCGTTCGGTGACAGTCGCCCTCCCAAAAGCGATGGACCGCGCAATCCGTGGTTGCCCGGCACCGACGGCAAGCCCACCGGACCCGAAGGGCCGCGCCGTTCGGCCAGCATCGAAGATATCTTCCGCGGACGCACCAACCGGGGTGGGCCCGGTGGCGGGGGCGGGCCCGGCATGGGCGGCGGTTTGCCCCGCTTCCCGACCCGGCCCGGCGGCGGGAGCTGGCTGCCGGTTGCCATCGCGGCAGTGGCGCTGTTGTGGGTCGGCAGTTCGACCGTCCATTTCATATCGCCGCAGGACAAGGGCGTGGTTGCCACCTTCGGCAGCTACACCCGCACGCTCGGCCCCGGCGTGTCGTTCACCGCGCCCTGGCCGATCCAGACCGTGAAAGTGCGCGACGTGACGTCGATCCGCCGCGATTCGATCCCCGAAGGCGATGGCGAACGGCTGATGCTGACCAGCGACCAGAACCTGGTCGACTTGTCGTACCTTGTCCGCTGGAATATCAAGGACTTGAAGCTGTTCACGTATCAGCTTGCCGATCCCGAACAGACCGTGCGCGAAGTGGCCGAAGCCGCGATGCGCCAGTCGATCGCCGAAGATACGCTGGCCGGCGTGATGGGCGGCGGCCGCGCGCAGATCGAAGCCAACATGCGCGAACGGATGCAGGCAGTGCTCGATGCCTATCGTTCGGGCGTCAAGATCCAGGGTGTCGAGATCAAGAAGACCGACCCGCCCGAAAAGGTGAAGGACGCGTTCAAGGAAGTGTCGGCCGCGCAGCAGGATGCCCAAAGCTCGGTCAACCGCGCCCAAGCCTGGGCGCAGCAGCTTACCGCCAGCGCGCAGGGCGAAGCCGCGGCGTTCGACAAGGTCTACGGCCAGTACAAGCTGGCGCCCGAAGTGACCAAGCGACGGATGTATTATGAAACGATGGAACGCGTGCTGAGCCAGACCGACAAGGTGATCATCGAAGCGCCGGGCACCATCCCGTACTTGCCGCTGCCCCAGTTGAAGACCACGCCGCCGCCCGCCGATGCGGCCACGACGGGGGGCAAGTAACATGCCCGACACCTTCAGCCAGACTCTGGCCGACATCTGGCAAAACCACCGCAACACGCTGATCATTCTGGCGCTGGCGATCGTTGCCGCGCTCAGCACGCTGATCGTGGTGCCCGAAACCGAACAGGCGGTGGTCGTCCGGCTGGGTGATCCGCATCGCACCATCAACCGTTTCCGCCCCAATGCCGATTACGGCGTCAGCGGCGCCGGCCTTTCCTGGCGCATTCCGATCATCGAAAAGGTCGTGATGATCGATCGTCGCGTGCTGGATGTGGACATGGAGCGGCAGCAGGTCACTTCGGCCGACCAGCGCCGGCTCGAAGTCGATGCTTATGCGCGCTATCGCATCATCGATCCGGTCAAGATGTACGAAACCGCGGGCACGACCGACAAGGTGGCCGAACAGCTCCAGCCGATCCTCAACTCGGTGCTGCGGCAGGAACTGGGCAAGCGTACGTTCGCCGCGATGCTGACCGCCGAACGCGGCGAAGCAATGGCGCAAGTCCGCAAGAACCTGGACAAGGAAGCGCGCGAATACGGCGCGCAGATCATCGACGTGCGGATCAAGCGCGCCGATCTGCCCGATGGCACCCCGCTCGATTCGGCGTTCACCCGCATGGCGACCGCGCGCAACCAGGAAGCCGCGACGATCCGCGCGCAAGGCGAAAAGAACGCGCAGATCATCCGCGCCGAAGCGCAGGCGCAAGCCTCGAAAGTCTATGCCGACGCCTTCAACAAGGACCCGTCGTTCTACGATTTCTATCGCGCGATGCAGAGCTACGACGCAACCTTCCGTTCGAAGGCCGGATCGACCTCGATTGTGCTTTCGCCGGACAATGATTACCTGCGCCAATTCAAGGGCAAGTGAATGGTCAAGGGCAAGTGAGAGGTGGAGTAACCGCACTCATTCAATGTCCGTTCAGGCCAAACGGCGTGAATCACCGACTGGCTGAACCATTGCCGGACGGCATGACCTTGCCTACTTTGTCAGCCGGAGACGGCCCGACCATTCGACCAAAGGAATGACCCACGTGCGATACGCTTATGGAGTGACTTCGGCGGTGCTGCTGGCGGGAGCTTCGCTCTCGTTGATGACCGGCTTTCCTGCAGGCGCCCAAGTGGCGCAGAACGACCAGGCACAGATCTCGGCGATGAGCCCGCGCGTTGGCGCGCCGTCGAGCTTTGCCGACCTGACGCAGCAGTTGCAGCCAGCGGTAGTCAACATCGCCACCCGCCAGCGGGTGAAGGTGGAGAAACAGAACAATCCGTTTGCGGGCACCCCGTTCGGTGACTTGTTCGGCGGCCAGAACGGTCAGGGAGGAGCGCCCGGCGGCCAGGGCGGCGCAGCGCCCACCACGCGTGAGGCACAATCGCTCGGTTCGGGCTTCATCACATCGCCCGATGGCTACATTGTCACCAACAACCACGTGATCGCGGCCGAAGGCCAGGGCCAGGTCGAATCGATCACCGTCACCACCCCCGATGGCACCGAATATCCGGCCAAGCTGATCGGCCGCGACGAATCGTCGGATCTGGCGGTGCTCAAGATTTCCGCAGCCAAGCCGCTGCCGTTCGTACACTTCGGCGATTCGACCAAATCACGCGTGGGTGACTGGGTGATCGCCATCGGCAACCCGTTCGGGCTTGGCGGCACCGTCACCGCCGGGATCATTTCGGCAGTCTATCGCAACACCGGCACCGGCAGCGCTTACGATCGTTATCTCCAGACCGACGCCGCGATCAACCGCGGCAATTCGGGCGGCCCGATGTTCGACATGCGCGGCAACGTGATCGGCATCAACAATGCGATCTTCTCGCCCACCGGCGGCAGCGTCGGCATCGGTTTTGCGATTCCCGCCGAAACCGCCGCCCCCATTGTCGACAAGCTGATGAAGGGCCAGGCGATCGAGCGCGGTTACCTCGGCGTGCGCATCCAGGCGCTCAGCGAAGACCTTGCCGCATCGCTGGGCCTGCCCAAGAAGCGCGGTGAATTCGTCCAGACGGTCGAGCCCACGGGCGCCGCGGCCAAGGCCGGCATCCAGGGCGGCGACGTGGTCGTGCGCGTGGCCGGCAAGGACGTGACGCCCGAACAGACGCTGTCGTTCATCGTGGCGAACACCGCGCCGGGCAGCCGCATCCCGATCGACTTGATCCGCGACGGCAAGCCGATGACCATCCAGGCGGTGGTGGGCAAGCGCCCGACCGAGCAGGAACTGGCGCAGCAGACCTTTGATCCCAACGCCAAGGACGATGACGAGGATTTCACCAAGCCCGGCAACGGCCCCTCGGCCGGACAAAAGGAAGCGCTTAACGGCCCGATCCAGAAGTCGCTCGGCCTTGCGGTCATCCCGCTTACGCCGGTAATCGCGCGCCAGCTCGGATCGACCGATGACACGCGCGGCGTGGTGGTAACCGCAGTCGACGATTCATCGGACGCCGGCGCCAAGGGCTTGCAGCGGGGCGACATCATCCTGTCGGCCGGCAACCGTCCGGTGACGAGCGTGGCCGATCTCAACACGGCGGTAACCGCCGCCAAGGCCGAAAACCGCGTGGCGCTGCTGCTGCGCGTGCAGCGCCGTGGCCAGCCCGCGCTGTACCTGCCGGTGCGGCTGCGCTGATCGCCTGACAAGACCAATAAAAAAGGCCGCGTCCCGAGGGACGCGGCCTTTTTTATCGGCGCCAGATCAATACGTCGACGGCGGATCGCTGGCGGGGAAGCTTTCGTCGAGCGCGTGGTCGGTCTTGTCCCAGACCTTGGGGTTCGAACGCATGCCTTCGGTGCCAGCCGAACGCACCTGCGAGAAGTTGTCGCCAGCGTGTTCACCGTTTGCGAAAGCGACCGGCGCACCATCGCCGTCCCCGGTGTTCATCGCGCGATACAGCCCGTAGCCTGCGGCTCCGGCCAGCGCCCATTTCAACAAACCCATGATCGATCTCCTTCGAGCGGCGCAAAAACCGTCCGCTTATCAGAAGGACCAACGCACGAGATCGCATCCGGTTCGCAAAGCACGCGCCGGTGTGCACGGCCCGCGCGGCGAAGCGTGTGTTGCTATGCGCCCGGCGGCTCAAAGGCGGGAGGCTGAGGCCGCGTGCGATTGCCGGTGCCGCTGCGCACGCGCACACCGTCACCGCTCGGCGCGCGCCGGCGGCCCGTCGCCTGGTCGAGGAAATCGTCGTTGGCGGCGGGTGGCCCCGCGGGCACGAGGTCCTCGTTGCCCGAATTGGCCGGCTCATCTCCCGGTGCGGAACCGGGAATGCCGGGCTGGTCACGCGTTGGATTGCCGAACTGCCCATTTGCGTCGGGCACGGCATAGCCGCCGCCCGGGGCGAGATTGACTTCGTCGTCCGGCTCCAGCGTCCAGTTGGGCAGTTGCACGGTGGTTTCGAACACTTCGGGCGGGCGCTTGGCGGTGGCGATGCGCATGTATGCGGCAAAGGCGCGTGCCGGCGCGGCACCGCCCTGGAGGCCGGGGACGGCGCGCGCATCGTCGCGACCCATCCACACGCCGGTGGTGATCCCGCTGGAAAAGCCCAGGAACCAGCCGTCCTTGTCCGATGTGGTGGTGCCGGTCTTGCCCGCCACCGGCCGTCCGATCTGCGCGGCGCGGCCGGTGCCGATGTTGACCGCGGTTTGCAGCAGGTCGGTGATTTCAGCGGCGACATATTGGGCCACCAGGATCTGCGGCGGCTCGGCGTTGTGCGTGTAAAGCACCTGGCCCTCGGTCGTGGTGACCTTGCGAATGCCGTATGGCGTGACCAGCGCGCCCTTGCTGGAAACCGCGGCGAAGGCGCGCACCATGTCGATCACGCGAACGTCAGACGTGCCCAGCACCATCGAGGGCAAGGTGTTGATCGGGGTGGTGATACCGAAGCGCCGCGCCATGTTGGCCACCGCACCGAAGCCGACTTCGCTGCCCAGTTGCGCGGCCACGGTGTTCTTCGAATAAGCGAACGCGGTGCGCACATCGATCGCGCCGGCGTAGCTGCCGCCCGAATTGCGCGGGCTCCACCCGTCGATCGTCACCGGCGCATCGGTCACGGTGTCGTTGGGGGTGTAACCCGATTCGAGCGCGGCGA
>NZ_JANXWG010000055.1 GCF_025351285.1 Novosphingobium sp. | reverse complement strand
ACAGGCCGAAGGACAGCGTCTGCGCGAAGGCGGCAGAGAACAGCGCGTCGAAATCGGTGGCCGGATAGCCGCCGGCTTCGGGGTGCGCGTAAAGCACGTTGCGGAAGGTGTTGCGCACGAGCATCAGCGGATCGTTGTTGAAGCCGTCCGCGCGAAGCTGGCTGACACGCTCCTGCACCGCGCTGCGCACGATGCGCGCCGAGTGGGCCAGCATTTCGGCCAGTTGCTCGGCATTGCGCGCAGCGGGGGCATCGGTGCGGGCAAGCGTGGCGAGAAGGTCGAGAAACGGCTGAGCGTCGTGGTTGTCGATCAGCGCATCGGCGGCGCGGTCGGTCGTTTCGAAGGCGAGCGCGCGCGCCGGGACGATCCCCGCTTCGCCCTGCAAGTCATCGCGCTCATAGAGCCGGAAATCGGCAAAGTTGCAGGCCGCCCATGCCGCCAGTTCCTTGAGCCGTTCATATTGGCGCTTGTCATGCGCGTCGCGCCAGCGGTCGGGGTTGGCCGACTTGGCGGGAGCTTTTAGTTCGATGAAAGCCCGCGCCGGCTGGCCCGCCCGCTTGAGTGCGATGTCGGGTCGTCCGACGCCGGGATTGTTGAATTCGGGAACGACCGTCAATTGTGGGGCAGCGGGCAACAGGGGCAGGAGGTCGGCGACCAGTCGCTGAAAGTGCGGGGCAAGCGCAGGTTCGGACGTCGCGGGATGAGCGCGCCTTTGCTGGCGGACTTCGCGGGCGTAGGTTTTCAGTGCAGCCATTATTTTGGTCATGCCGCATCGCTAAACTGCTCTTTGGCCTACGTCATTCAGTTTCGAAATGGAATCGAGCGCCGCGCCCGGCTTCGGCTTTCGCTGCGGGTTCCCGGGCCTGCCACGGCGCCATCGGTGGTCGATCGCATCGTCCGGCGCGCCGCGCGCTCTGACCGCATGTCTTCAGACTTGGCAGCGCCCTGCTCCTTCGATAGCCTGCTCTTACAGGAAGCCGGTCGCGCCGCAGGGCTGAACGCCAGCTAGGTGCGATCACGGATGCAGGACGGGTCGGTGGGTTCATGCCTGCCGTCGCATAGTCGCTGGCCCATGGGAAATGGGGCCAGATGCATCCGGGGGGCAACCATGCAGAGCTATGACCTGATCGTGATCGGCAGCGGGCCGGCGGGGCGCCGTGCGGCGGTGCAGGCGGCCAAGCTGGGCCATTCGGTGCTGGTGGTCGAAGGGCGGCGGCGGGTTGGCGGGGTGTCGGTGCATACGGGCACGATCCCCAGCAAGACCTTGCGCGAGACCGCGTTGAACCTTTCGGGCTGGCGCGAGCGGGGGTTCTATGGCCATTCGTACCGGGTCAAGAAGGACATTTGCGGCGCCGATCTCGGCAACCGGCTGACCAAGACGCTGGAGCACGAAGTCGATGTGCTCGAGCACCAGTTCCAGCGCAACGGCGTGCAGACGATCGCTGGCACCGCGCGGTTTCTCGATCCGCACCGGCTGTCGGTGCGCGCCGAGGATGACAGCGAACTGGTGGTCATGGGCACGCGCATCCTGATCGCGGTGGGCACGGTGCCGTTTCGGCCCGACGATGTGCCGTTCGACGATACGCACGTGCTCGACAGCGATTCGATGATCGAAACCCCGCGCGTGCCGCGCAGCCTGGTGGTGGTGGGCGCGGGCGTGATCGGCTTCGAATACGCCACGATCTTCAGCGCGATGGACGTGCCGGTCACGCTGGTGGAACCGCGCGAGACGTTTCTTGATTTCATCGACCGCGAGATCATCGATGAATTCGTCCACGATCTGCGCGATCGCGGCATGGTGATCCGGCTGGGCGTGGGGGTGGCCAGGATCGAGCGGATCGGCAATGCGGTGGTCACCACGCTGACCGACGGGCGTATTCTGCGATCGGACATGCTGCTTTACGCTGCGGGGCGCAAGGGCGCGACCGAGGACCTCGATCTTGCCAAGTGCGGGCTTGGGGCTGACAACCGCGGGCGGTTGAAGGTCGATGCGAAAACCTTCCAGACCGATGTGCCGCATATCTATGCGGCGGGCGACGTGATCGGCTTTCCCAGCCTGGCCTCGACCTCGATGGAGCAGGGCCGCATCGCCGCGTGCCATGCTTTCGGGCTGCCGATGCCGCCGGCGCCGCAATACTATCCTTACGGCATTTACGCGGTGCCCGAGATCTCGACCGTGGGCATGAACGAGCAGGAAGTGCGCGCGCGG
>NZ_JANXWG010000098.1 GCF_025351285.1 Novosphingobium sp. | reverse complement strand
GCGCGGCGGTTGGGGCTGGCGAAGGGCGGGCGCGGGAGTCTGGCCGATGCGCAGGCGGCGGCGTCGGTCGGGCAGATCGCGCTGGCGGGTTTGTGGGCCGAACTGCTGGGCGCGCACGGATTGATCGCCGCGCAGATGCTGCTGACACTCGATGATCTGGAGGATCGCCGGCGGTATCTCAACGTCACCGCCACGCTCGGCCGGCTGCTTGATGCGGGAGCGGTGCCGGTGATCAACGAGAACGATTCGGTGGCGACGCAGGAAATCCGCTTCGGCGACAACGACCGGTTGGCGGCGCGGGTGGCGCAGGCGGGCGCGGCCAATGGGGTGCTGCTGCTGTCGGACATCGATGGGCTCTACGATCGCGATCCGCGTAAACCGGGCGCCACGCGCATCCCGCTGGTGCGCGGGTTGACCCCGGCAATCCATGCGATGGCGAGCGCGGGATCGTCCTCGGGCCTGGGATCGGGGGGCATGACCTCGAAGCTGCAGGCGGCCGAGATTGCGGGGCACGCCGGGATCGCACTGGGTATCATCGACGGGCGGCCGATCGCGCCGATCGGGCAGGCATTGGCCTGCGGACAGGGCACGCTGTTTCTTCCCAAGGGGCGCAAGACCGCGCGCAAGGCCTGGCTGGGCGGGCGGCTGCGGCTCAAGGGTTCGCTTACGGTCGATGCCGGCGCGGCGCGCGCGCTGGGCAAGGGGTCCAGCCTGCTGGCGGCGGGGGTCACCGCGGTCGAGGGCGCGTTCGTCCGCGGCGATGCGGTGGCCGTATGCGATGCGGGCGGTGCAGTGCTGGCGCATGGCCTTAGCGAATACGATGCGGCCGAATGCGCAGCACTCAAGGGCCACCATTCGCGCGAACACGCCGATATCCTCGGCTATGCGCCACGCAGTGCGATGATCCACCGCGATCAACTGGTGCTGCTTTGATTCGGCCCACAGGAACGAACGGGGGGCTGATTGCCGTCACGGGGGCGACCGGGTTTGTCGGGCAGGCCCTGGTCGAAGCGGCGGTTCAGCAAGGGTTGGAAGTGCGGGCATTGGCGCGCAAGCGGCAGGTGCCGAGGCTGGGCGTCGAATGGATTCCGGGCGATTTGTCGAGCCGTGCCGCGCTCGACCGGCTGGTGCGTGGTACCAGCGCGGTGATCCACATCGCCGGCGTGGTCAGCGCGCCCGATGCCGCCAGTTTTGAGGCAGGCAATGTCGCGGGCACACTCAACGTGGTCGAAGCCGCGCGCGACGAGGGCGTACCGCGCTTCATCCACGTGTCGTCGCTATCGGCGCGCGAACCGCAATTGTCAGAATACGGCGCATCGAAATTGCGCGGCGAACGGATGGTGATGGCCAGCGGGCTCGATTGGACGGTGGTGCGCCCGCCGTGGGTCTATGGCCCGCGCGATACCGATACGCTCGAGATGTTCAGGATGGCACGGTGGGGAGTTGTGCCGGTGCCGGCTGGTCGCGCCTCGATCATCCATGTCAACGACCTGGCGCGGCTGCTACTGGCGCTGCTGCCGGGCGGAGAGGCGGTCACGCACCAGGTGTTCGAGCCCGACGATGGGCGGACGCATGGCTGGACTCACCGCGAACTGGCGCGCGGGATCGGCTGGGCCTTGGGGAAGCGGCCATGGGTGCCGCAATTGTCGAAAACGGCGCTGATGCGGGTATCGCGGATCGAACGCATGTTTCGCGGCGACAAGGCCAAGCTGACGCTCGATCGCGTCGGCTACATGACTCATCCCGATTGGGTGGTCGGCGCTGGAGCTGCGGTTCCGCCCGGGGTGTGGTCTCCGCAAGTGCGGACGGGTGAAGGGCTGAAATCCACGGCAGCGTGGTATCGCCAGCAGGGGTGGCTATGACGATGGCATCGACCAATCGCATCATGATCCGCGAATTCAGCGATGATCTGGCGCAGGCATTCCACGACATCAATGCCGAGTGGATCAGCGCGATGTTCACGCTGGAGTCGACCGATCGCGAGGTGCTCGAAAGCCCGCGCGCGCGGATCATCGATGGGGGCGGAGCGATCCTGTTCGTCGAGGCTGAGGGCCGGGGCGTGGTCGGCACTTGCGCGTTGCAGAAAACCGGCGAAACCAGCTTCGAATTGACCAAGATGGGCGTGACCGAGGCCGCGCGCGGGTTGAAGGCGGGGGAATTCCTGCTGGCCGCAATGATTGCGCGGGCTCGCGAGATGGGCGCCGATCCGCTATACTTGTTGACCAACGCCAAGTGCGAAGCGGCGATCCACCTTTACGAAAAGCTGGGTTTCCAGCACGATGCCGGGATCATGGCGCAATACGGTGCGCGCTATGCGCGGTGCGATGTGGCGATGCGCTACGTCGCACCGGATCAGAAAACGGGATCGTAACCTGGCGGCAACTCGCCCTCGCCATCGCCCGAACCCGGCACGTGGATGCCGCATTCGGTCTTGTCCCAGCCTTTCCAGCGGCCCGAGCGTGGATCTTCGCCCTCCGCCACCTTGCTGGTGCACGGCGCGCAACCGATCGACGGGTAGCCTTGCGCCACCAGCGGGTGCGCGGGCAGATCGTGGGTGGTTACGTAGTCGTCGAGGTCCTGCTTCGACCAGCTTGCCAGCGGGTTGATCTTGAGCCGGCCGGCCGCGTCGGTGCGGTCGATCTCGAAGCGGGGAAGGCCCGCGCGAGTCTTCGACTGGAATCCCTTGCGCCCGGTCAGCGTCGCGTCGAACTGCGCAAGTCCGCGCGCCAGTGGCTCGACCTTGCGGATTTCGCAGCAGCCGTCGGGGTCCCACGACCAGCGCAGGCCCGTTTCATCCTTGGCGGCGAGCGCGGCGGCGTCGGGTTCGAGGACCACAAGGTTGGTGAGGCCGAGCTGCGCCACCAGTTGGTCGCGATATGCCAGCGTTTCGGGAAAATGCTTGCCGGTTTCGAGGAACAGCACCGGCAGCGTCGGGTCGATCGCCGCGATCAGGTGCAGCAGCACCGCGCTTTCGGCGCCGAAGCTGGAAACGATCGCTATGTCGCCCGCCAGCCCATCCTTGATCACCGTGCGCAGCATGTCGCTGGTTTCGGTGCCGCGGAACAGGTTGTTGAGCCGGATTGCGTCGGTTTCGGTGAAGCGCGGACGCGTGTCGATGCGGTCGATGGTTCGGTCTCGCCCGCCGTTCAACGCGCGCGTACGCGCCTCAGCCATGACGCAGCGCCCAGATCGGCTGGCGGCCATCGACAGTGCGCTGGTAAACCTCGGGCCAGGTGGCGATCGCCTTGTCGGCGGCCTCCCTGGTGATCGCGTGTTCGGGCGCGAAGGCGTCGAAGCCGCAGCGGTGCATGTGGCTGAGCTGGTCGATCAGCACATCCCCCACAGCGCGCAATTCGCCCGTATAGCCGGCTTCGCGCAGGATGCGGGCCGACGAATAGCCGCGCCCGTCGCCGTATGCGGGGAAGTTCACCTCGACCAGGGCGAGCCGATCCAGATACGGCAGCAGCGCGCGCGCGTCGTCGCCCGGCTCCAGTCGAACGGCCGAGGCATTGGTTTGGCCAAAAACCGGATCAACGAACGAATCGACGGTTACACCGGGATCGCCGACCATTTCGTCGGTGCGGTAACGCAGCACATCAACCATAGATCGCCTCCTTGAACGGGGCCATGCCGACGCGGCGGTAGGTATCGACGAAGCGTTCGCCATTTTCGCGCTTGACCAGATAGACCTCGGTCGCCTTCTCGATCGCGTCGACGATGCCGTCCTCGCTGAACCCCGGCCCGGTTATCTGGCCGAGCGACGTGTCCGCGCCCTCCGATCCGCCAAGCGACAACTGGTAATTCTCGACACCCTTGCGATCGACCCCGAGCACGCCGATGTGGCCGGCGTGGTGGTGGCCGCAGGCGTTGATGCAGCCCGAGATTTTCAGCTTCAGTTCGCCCAGGTCCTGCTGGCGGCCCTGATCGGCAAAGCGCTGGCTGATCTTCTGGGCCAGCGGGATCGAACGCGCATTGGCCAGGCTGCAATAGTCGAGCCCGGGGCAAGCAATGATGTCGGTGATCAGATCCAGGTTGGGCGTGCCCAGGCCATTGGCTTCGAGCATCTGCCACAGCGCGTAGAGATCGGCCTTCTTCACATGTGGCAGCACGATGTTCTGCGCGTGGGTGACGCGCAATTCGTCGAAACTGTGCTTCTGCGCCAGATCAGCCATCAGGCGGATCTGATCGGCCGAGGCGTCGCCCGGAATGCCACCGATCGGCTTGAGGCTGATCGTGACCAGCGCGTAACCGGGCTGCTTGTGCGCATGGACGTTGTTGTCCAGCCACACCGCGAAGTCGGGATCGCTGCGATCGACGCTGTCGGGCGCGGTGGTATCGAACGCTGGTGGGACGAACATCGCCTGGATGCGTGCAAGTTCAGCCGCAGGCGGTTCAAGCTCCAGCGTCTGCAAATGCGCGAACTCGGCCTCGACCTGCGAACGGTATGAATCCGCCCCGATCTCGTGGACCAGGATCTTGATCCGCGCCTTGTACTTGTTGTCGCGGCGGCCATGGCGGTTGTACACGCGCAAGGCGGCCTCGGTGTACGTGACCATGTGATCGATCGCGATTCCGTCGCCGATCAGCGGCGCGATCATCGGGGTGCGGCCCATGCCGCCGCCCACGTAGAAATCCGCGACAATCGCGCCAGCATCATCGTGGCGCAGTCGGATACCGATATCGTGGAGCTTCATCGCAGCGCGGTCGGTTTCGCTGGCGATCACCGCGATCTTGAACTTGCGCGGCAGGTAATCGAATTCGGGGTGGAAGCTGGACCACTGGCGCAGCAGTTCCGCATAAGGGCGCGGATCGACGATCTCGTCAGCCGCAGCACCGGCGAACTGGTCCGAACTGATGTTGCGGATGCAGTTCCCGCTGGTCTGGATGGCGTGCATTTCCACCTTGGCCAGATCGGCCAGAATGTCGGGCGTGTCGGCCAGCTTGATCCAGTTGTACTGGATGTTCTGCCGCGTGGTGAAGTGGCCGTAACCGCGATCGTATTTGTCGGCGATATCGCCCAGCAGCCGCATCTGCGCGCCCGACAGCGTGCCATAAGGGATCGCCACGCGCAGCATATAGGCATGAAGCTGGAGGTAGAGCCCGTTTTTCAGCCGCAGCGGCTTGAACTGGTCCTCGGTCAGCGTGCCGGCGATCCTCCGTGCCACCTGGTCGCGGAATTCGCTGACGCGCGCATCGACCATTTGCTGGTCGTAATTGTCATATTTGTACATCAGATCACCCAGTTGCCGATTTCGGGATCGGTTGGCTTGAGGGTCAGGTCGGGGCGCACGGTGGGGCCCAAAGCGCGGATGCGGTCCTTGATGTGCGCGGGGCGTACGCCGTCCGCGGTTTTCTGCGCCTCGATCGCGTAGCTCGCGTTGACCCGGCGGGTGGCTTCCTCGCGCGCCAGGATGGTGTCGGCATCGCTGCCGACATCGACTGCGTCTTCGACATGGCGCGACCAGTCGTAGCCGGTCCACCAGATCACATCCCCGGTTTTCAGGTCGTTACCGGTCAGGATTTTCATGCAGCCATCTCCGCAATTTGTGTCAGCGCGACATCGTCTCGAGCGGTTACTTCGCCGACCACGATCAGCGCCGGGCTTTTCACCGCGTTGTCCGCCACCAGCGTGCCCAGGCCGGCTAGCGGCCCGCGCAGCACGCGCATCTCGGGCCGGCCCGCGTTCTCGATCACCGCCAGCGGCATATCGGGGGCGAGGCCATCGGCCATCAGCTTTTCCGCGATCATGTCCGACGTAGCCACGCCCATGTAGATCACCAGCGTGCGGCCCACGCCGGCAAGGCCGGCCCAGTTCTGTTCGGTCAGGCCCTTGCACTGGCCCGCGACAAAGCTGACCACGCTGGCGCTGTCACGGTGAGTCAGAGGAATCTGCGCCGCCGCGCCCGCCGCCATTGCGGCACTGATACCCGGCACGACTTCGACCGGCACACCCGCCGCGCGGCAAGCTTCGACTTCCTCGCCGCCGCGCCCGAACACGAAAGGATCGCCGCCTTTCAGCCGCACCACATCGTGCCCAGCGAGCGCTTCGCGCACGAGCAAGGCATTGATTTCATGCTGCCGCAACGTGTGCCGCGCGCGCGATTTGGCAACCGAGATGAACCGCGCCCCCGCCGGCGCCATCGCCAGCACCGCCGGATCTACCAGCCCGTCATGCACGATCAGCAGCGCATTCATGAGCAGCCGCGCCGCGCGCAGCGTCAGCAGATCGGGATCGCCCGGCCCGGCACCAACGAGGTAAACGGTGCCGGTGCCCGCTCCGCCTCGCGTAAGGTTGGAACTTGTCATGCACGCCATCTGGCGTGGCGAGCGCGCAATCGCCACCCAGAATGCCTTTGCCGCCCCTAAGCGCGGCTATCGGCGGGGCGGTCCGGCGCGGGCGGCCATTGCTTCACATAAATGTTCTGGCTGGGGTACGGTATCTCCACCCCATGATCGCGGAACAGGTGCCACACGCGCTTGAGCACGTCCGACCGCAAGTTGCCGATGCCTTCTTCGGGATCGTTCATCCACAACTGCATCTCGAATTGAATCGCGTTGTCGCCGAACGCGACCAGCCAGACCGAGCTTTTGGGGCTGACGAGCACGCGCGGGCACAACGCGGCGGCTTCGAGCATCAGCCGTTCTGCCAAATCGAGGTCGGTGCCATATGCCACCGAGATTGCCACCTTCACGCGCACGTCGCGGCTGGAGTACGACCAGTTCTCCACCTGCGACGTCATCAGGATCTCGTTGGGGATCAGGTATTCCTTCTCGTCGCGCGTGGTCACCGACACCGCGCGGATGCCGATCTTCTTGACCTGGCCGATGGTCCTGTTCCCCCCTGAACTATTTGGGCCATCGTTGATGCCGATCACGTCGCCCGGCTTGATCGATCCGTCCATCAGCAGGATGATCCCGGCGATCAGGTTGCCCAGCGTCTTCTGCAAGCCGAAGCCGATCGCGAGGCCGAACGCGCCCGAAAACACCGTCAGCGCGGTCAGGCTGATGCCCAGCACGTCGATCCCGACGAAAAACGCCACCACCCACACCACGATCGTGACGAGCTTCTCGCCGAGCAGCCGCTGCGCGGGTTCGAGCCGGGTGGCGCGCGTGAACAGATGCCGGCTGATCCGCCCGCCCAGCCGCGCCGCGAACAGCAGCGCCGCGATCACCACCAGTGCAGTCAGCGCGCTCCACACCGAAATGTGATACTTGCCCACATCGAACCCGATCCGGTCGAGCAGCGCCACCGTGCGCGTGATCGGGCTGTCGGGCCCGAACATTTCGGCGGCCACGGGCGCGTGCGCTGCGGCCGACGCCGTCTTGCTCATTGCGCCGATGACCAGGCAGCCAGCCCGCGCTTCAAGTCGGCGATGAGGTCGCCCGCGTCCTCCAGCCCGATCGACAGCCGCACGCCGAACCGGTCGGCTGCGTCCATGCCGGGCAGCGGCCAGGCACCAGTGGAGCGCATCGGTGCGGGATCGACCGGGGTGGCGAGGCTCTCGAACCCACCCCACGAATAGCCGATGCCGAACAGCGACAGCGCATCGATCAGCGCATCGCGCGCCTCGGCGGTGCCGCGCTTCAGCACGAAGCTGAACAAACCACAGCCGCCGGTAAAGTCGCGGCGCCAAAGCGCGTGGCCGGGCGATCCGGGCAGCATCGGGCACAGCACTTGCGCCACTTCGGGCCGCGCATCGAGCCATTGCGCGATCATCAGCGCGCTCGCGGTCTCGCGCTCCAGCCGCAGGCCCATCGTGCGCAGCCCGCGCAGCGCCAGCGAGGCATCGTCGGGCGAAACCACTTGCCCCAGGCTTTGGGCGCGGCGGCGCAGCTTGGCGTACCAGCGCTCGCCCGCGCTGGCGCTGCCCATCATCAGGTCCGAATGCCCACCGACGTGCTTGGTCAGGCTCATCACGCTGATATCGACGCCGTGCGCCAGCGCCGCAAAGCCGAGTGGGCTGGCCCAGGTGTTGTCGAGCACCGAAATCGCGCCACGGTCTCGCGCGATCGCTGCCATGCGCGGCACGTCCTGCACCTCGATCGTCAGGCTGCCGGGCGATTCGAGCAGCACGCACCTGGTCTTGTCGCAGAACGCCGCTTCGTAAGCCGCCAGATCGCAAGGCGCGAACCAGCGTGTTGTGATCCCGAATTCCTTGAGCAGCCCGCGCGCCATCGTCCGCGTCGGCTCATAGGCGTTGTCGGTCATCAGCAGCACATCGCCCGGCCGCAGCACCGCCAGCAGCGCACCCGCCAGCGCCGCCACGCCCGACGGATAGAGCATCGTGCCGCCCCCGCTTTCGGCAGCCCCCGGCTCCAGTCCGGTCAGCGCTTCGGCCAAGGCCCATTGCGTCGGTGCACCGCGCCGGCCGTAGAAGAACCGGCCATCGGCATTCCCGCTCGGCCCGGCATGGAGTGCGGCCATGTCGGGGTAAAGATGCGTACTCGCGCGCCACACCGGCGGGTTGACGACTGCGCCCGGGTGCGTGGCCGTGCCGGTCCATTCGGGCGCGCGTCCCGCGCTCACCAGCCGCGTAGCGGGGGCGAGAGCTTCGTCCTCTGGGTGATCCGGCGCCGTGGTCATTCGCTCAGACGGCCGCCCCGAGCGGCGTGGCCTTGCCGAGCTCCTTGGGAAGGACGGGGTCCGAACCCCATTCGGCCCAACTGCCATCATACAGCGCGGTATCCTCCTTGCCGAGCAAGTGCAGCGCAAACAGCACCACGTTCGCGGTCATCCCCGAACCGCAACTGGCGATCACCGGCTGCGCCAGATCCACCCCCGCCGTATCGAATGCGACGCGCAATCCGGCTGCATCCTTCCACGTGCCATCGGCCTTGAACAGCGACGGATAGGGCACGTTGCGCGCGCCAGGCACGTGCCCGCTGGCTACGCCCGGCGTGGTTTCGGCCTGCTCTCCGGTGAACCGCGGGCCGCCGCGCGCATCGACCAGTTGCTCGGCATGGCTGGCCACATTGGCAAGCACTTGCGCCTTGCTGCGCAACCGCGCTCCGTCTTGCCATACGGTGTAGTGGCGGCGCCGTGGTGTTTCCGCACCACTTGCAAGCGGACGCCCTTCGGCCTTCCACTTGGCGATCCCGCCGTCGAGAACGGCCACATTCTGCGCACCGAACAATGTCAGCATGAACCAGGCGCGGGTTGCGCTCTTGATCGGCGAATCGTCGTAGACCACGATTCTGCTCCCATCGCCGAGCCCGAGCGCCTGCATCCGGCTGGCGAACTTTTCGGGGCTTGGCAGCGTGTTGGCGGTGGGTGCGCCGGTTTCGACCAGCGTGCCCAGATCCATGAACACCGCGCCCGGTATATGCGCGGCTTCGTACTCCGCCTGCGCATCGCGCGCGTGTTCGGGCAAAAATGCGGTGGCATCGACCACGCGCAAGTCGCTTGCTGCCATTTCACCGGCGAGCCAATCGGTTGAAACCAGGGAATCCATGCGACGCTCCTGCTGGCTATTTTGGCCTGCCTGCGGTGCCCGTCTTTGCGCGGGCCTTTTGGCCGGTCCATAAGGGCCGGGCCAACGATGATAGTCACCGCATTCCGCGAGTGCCAGTCTTAAAGCCCGCGTTGGCCCAGTTCTGAATAGAGCCGCGGCCCCAGATCGAGTCTGAATGGCTGAAGCTTGTCGGCTTGGGCGCTGCGCGATTGCCCCACCAGGAACGCGCGGCGCATCACGATCGGCTTCCCGTCGGGTTCCTGAGCCTGCACGGCAAACCGCGCGAGCGGCACGAACAACTGCGCATCGCCGCGCCGGATCGGCAGAATCGCCGAAAGCGGCAACCGCAATTCGCCGCCGAGCGTGACCGATTCGCCCGGCGCCAGGCCCGCCACGCCATGCAGTGGCGCCAGTGTGGCGCCATCGAGACCCAACTGTTCCTCTGTCGGCCGCGAAGCGTGCGCCGAGGTCATGTCTCCGCCGATCTCAATCCCCGACAGCGCCGCCGCGCCGGTATTGGTCACCACCAGCCGATAAGCCAGCGTGGCGTTGAACAGTGTTGCGCTCATCCGCGTGGCTTCGAGCGCCAGCGACAGGACCGGCTTGGGTGCCGCCGGGGTTACGATCGGGTCGCTCGATCCAAGCGGGCTGCCGAAATCGGGAGCGGGCACCACGATCGGGTCACGCGCCACGTCTTCGCTCGGTTTGGCGGGAACCATGGGCGGAATGAAGTCCGGCGCGGGCAAGGCGCGTGGCGACTGCCGCCGGCGCCACCACACCAAGCCGCCGGCGACCAGCGCCAGCACGGCAGCAAACGCGGCGTAAAGCCATGCCGGATAGCTATTGTCTGCCGTCGCAGGAGTCGGAGCAGGTGCTGGGACTGACGAAGCCGTCGGTTCGGGCGTCGCGAGCGAGGGCGTCGCCGTCGGCACCGGTTCAGCGCTGGGCACGGCAACCGGGGCGGAAGTGGGGCCGGCCACCGTAACGGGTGCTGTAACGCGCGGCACAACAACCGGCGCACGCTGGACCGGCGCCGCCGTTTGCCGCGCCACCGGCGGGCTTGTCGGCCGGGCAGTCGGTTTCGCTGTCGGCGAGGGCGCGGGCAGCGCGATTACCGGCGGCGCGGCCGATTTTGTGGCGATCGGTGCCGGCGCGGCGCCGCTGTCGTCAGCCGGCCCGGCCGCGCGCGGGGGTGCTTGCGTGGGCACGGGCAAGCGGAAGGTCGACGGGTTGTCGCTTTGCTCGGCCGCTTGTGCCCACGCGTTGCCGGCCCCGATCGACGCAAGCGCCAACACCGCACCGCTTGCGCCGCTGCGTATCATTCCAGACCAAACCCTGTTCACGTTGCTGCTCACTGAAATCCTGCCATTCGGGCGCATCGACGATCCTTGCGAGCCGCCCATGGCCCAATCCGCTCCGATTTGCGACCGACTTCGTACGCCACTTGCGCTGCGAGGCGCGCGGTACCCGAACCGAGGCCTCACGCGCTGAATAGCCGCTGAACCCCCGCGCAACCCGCCGCCAACCGTGGCACATGCCCCTCGCAACGCTTGCCGATCAGCCGCGCTCGCGGCATGGAACCACCCATGAAACCGCCCCAGACACCACCCGCGCCGCTTTTTCTCGGCCAGCCCAGCACGCTGCCAGCCTCACCCGAAGCGGCCACGCTCGATTACGTGCCCAACCCGCGCGCCGGCACGCTGTTCCTCGTCCGCTTTGCCGCGCCCGAGTTCACCTCGCTCTGCCCCGTAACCGGCCAGCCCGATTTCGCGCACCTCGTCATCGACTACGCGCCGGGCGAAACCATCGTCGAATCCAAGTCGCTCAAGCTGTTCCTGGGCGCATTCCGCAACCACGCCGGCTTCCACGAAGACGTCACCGTCGGCATCGGCCAACGCCTGTTCACCGAAATGCACCCCCGCTGGCTGCGTATCGGCGGCTACTGGTACCCCCGCGGCGGCATCCCGATCGACGTGTTCTGGCAATCGGGCGCCGCGCCCGAGGGCCTGTGGGTGCCGGACCAGGGCGTGCCGGGCTATCGCGGGCGGGGTTGAGCCGCTCGCTCACGCCAGATCAGCAGCGCCCCGAACAGCACTTCGATCACGCCCACCATCAAAATCGTATTGCCCGGCAGCCGCCCGTGGCTGAAGATATCCAGCACCCCGACCAACGTGATCGCTGCGCCCAACACCCAGTACGTCCGGTCGCCATAAGCTGTCCTGAACACCAGGTAGTGCGTGCCGACCGCCACGGCTGACAACGGAAACACGAGTTGCGGGGCGTAGGGCAGGAACAGCCAGGCGGCGAACAGGCCGCCGATCATCGCGATCGTGCTTTCGAGCGCGGTGAGGCCGAACGGGTTGCCGGGGGCTTCCTTGGCGCGGCGGAACAGCAGGCGCGCGATCAGGGTTGAGAGCGGGAAGATCAGCATGCCGCCGAAGAACAGCACGGTGAAGGCGGTCGAGATGCCGTGGCGGTTGGCAACTGTGGCCGCGACGAACCACACGCAGCCGGAGACGATCGCGCCGGGTCCGCCGCCGACGTAGGAGCGGCGAAGTTCGGCTTGGGCTGCTGCAACGTCCATCAAATTCCCTCTTTGGCGAAGTTTGCGATCAGGCTTCGATCCCAACCACCCGCGTCGGCGCGCCCTGATATCGCGTGTCGGCATTCAAAGCCTCGGCCTTCATGATCACGCTGCCTGCGCCGACGTGGGCGCCTTTACCGACCACTGCTCCGTAAAGCGGCACCGTCCCTGCGCCGACGGTCGAGCCCGCTTCGAAACGTACCGGGCCGACCTTCAGCACGCGGTCTTCGAAGGTGTGGGCCTGGTAGCTGGCGCAGGCGGTGGCGTGGTCGCCCACTTCGATCATGTCAGGATCGACCACCTGGCTGAATTGCGGGCCGAGGACCGCGCGTTTGCCGATTTTCAGACCCATCGCGCGCAGGTAGATCGTCAGCAGGAAGGTGCCTTCGAGCCAGTCGAGCGGGACGCGGCCGAGCTTTTGCCAGCACACGTAGAAATAGTCCCAGCGGCTGCACCAGCACGACCACAGCGCGTGCTGCGCGGGCTTGACCCGGCCGATGAGGCTCCATTTGATCACGACGACCGAGAGCGCGGAGAGCACGATCGGGACGAGCGTGGCGAGGGGCAGAACAAGCATTGCGAATGTCAGGCCGCTGGTTGCAGCCTCGCCGCGCGCGATCAACCCGTACCAGAGCGCGCCCAATAGCAGTGGCGGGATCGGCAGCAGGAAGCGCGCGCTCTCCCAGAACAGCCGGTTCACGTAGCGGATCTTGGTGGGTTTGTGAGTCAGCGAAATGTCGCTCGCCATCTCGACCACTTCGCGGCGGGGCAAGTCGAAGCTGGGGTGGCCGAAACGGGCGTGGCCGCTGGTGATCTTGCTGTCATCCGCCACGGTGCAGACGCCGATCAGGATATCGTCGGGTAGGTGCGATCCGGCTGGGATCACCGCGTGGTTGCCGAGGAAGGTGTGGCGGCCCAGCGAGGTTTCCGCCAGCGTCACGGTGCCCTGGCGCACTTTCGCGCCACCGAGGTAGATGCCATCGGCGAAGAAGGTTTCCTCGCCGATCGTGACCAGTTCGGGCACCACGTCGATGATCGTGCTGATCTCGCAATCGCGGCCGATCTGCATCCCCGCCAGCCGCAGCCAGTGCGGCCAGAACAGCGTGCCCGACAGCCATTGCCCGCTGGCAGTCAGCAGCGCGCTTTTCAGCCAGACGCGCAGGTAGGCCGGGCTCCAGCGCGCGAATGTGCCGGGACGAACTCGACCGAGCGCGCGCATCATCAGCGCCGACCACACCAGCGTCAGCGGTGTGGCCAGCACGGTCACGCCCAGGATCACCGCCGCGACGCGCGAGGTGAAATCGGGTGCGTAGAACCAGCGCCACAGTGCGTTCGGGGCGATATCGGCGGTGCGCGCGGCGCCGATCAACAGCAGTTCGGCAGGCAGTGCGACGATCAGCCCGAGCACGGCTTCGGCCCCGAGCAGTCGCGCGCCATAACCTGCGGGCGTAAGCAGTTGCGCCAGAGCAGTCAGCATGGGGGCAGGACCAATCGAGCGGGCGGGAACGCCGTCCCACACTTCGCCCGCCGGAACCCGCGCGCCAGGGTTGAGCACCGACAGCGGGGTCAGCACGCTGCCCGCGCCCACGATTACATCGCCGCACAAAATCGCGCGAGACTCTAGCGCCACGCCTGCTTGGAGCGTAATCGCCCCAACCACGATATCTCCGCGATCGAGTTCGACCAGGCCCAGCACCACGTCCTGTGCCAGCGCCACATCGTCACCCAGCGTCAGCAGGTCCCACCCTCCGCGCCGCAAGTCCACGCCGCGGTGGATGTGCACGCGGTCGCCGATCGTGGCGCCCAGCGCGCGCAAGGCCACGACCTGCAACGCGCTGCCCTGGATCAACGGCCACGGCACCACCCGCGCAGCCAGCATGACCAGCCAGTGGCGCAGATAATATGCGCTCCACACCGGCGCGCGCATCGGGCGATATTTGCCGATCACCAGCCGCTTGACCGCCACCGCGAACACGATCGAGGCCGGGATGTAGGCCGCCACTGCGAGCGCCGCGATCAGCGGGAACAGCACGATCATCTGCGTGAGCGTGAAGCGCGCGAACAGCGCCGGGATCACGTGGAATGCGGCAAGGTAACCCGCCCACGAGGCCACGCTGACCACGGCCCACAGAGCGGGCAGTTGCACGCAGTTGGCGAGCAGGACATTGGCCTTGCCATGGCGGACCGGTGGGGCTTCGACGGCGTCCTCATCGGTCTCGCACCCGGCCGCGATCAGCTCGGCGAGCGCGCGTATCGTGCGGGCTTCGTAGATGTCGCTGACGGTGACGCGCGCGGTTTCGGGATGATCGCGCAGCAGCGTGACCAGCATGGCAGCGCGCAGCGAATCACCGCCGAGCCCTTCGAAGAAATCTTCCACAACCGATGGCGGCGCGGCGCGCGCCAGCACATCGGCAGCAGCGGTTGCGATCAGGTTTTCGAGCGCGCCTTCGGGGGCGACTGCTTCGCCCGCCTCGGGTTCGGCGCCCAGATCGAGCACGGGCAATAGCCGCCGATCGAGCTTGCCCGAAACGCTGACGGGCAGCGCCTCGATCAGCCCGATCCGTTGCGGCACCATGTAGTGCGGCAGCGTTTCGGCAAGCGCGGTGCGAAGCGCTTCGGTGTCGAGCGGCTGGGCCAGATCGATGGGCACAATATGCGCTACCAACGCTGCACCACCAACCCGATCCTGAAGCGTGCAGGCCGCCGCGCGCACGCCGGGCAGCATCGCCAGCCGTGCCTCGATCTCGCCCAGTTCGACGCGGTAACCGCGGATCTTGACCTGTGCATCAATGCGGCCGTGGTAATGGAAATCGCCGGTGTCCGCGTCGATGTGGACCAGGTCACCGGTGCGGTAAATGCGGCCGTGGCGCGGGTGGTCGACGAACTTTTCGGCGGTCAGCTCGGGGCGGTTGCGATAGCCGCGCGCCAGGCCCACGCCGGCCATGCACAGTTCGCCGTGGCTGCCATCGGGCACATCGTTCAAGTCATCATCGAGCACCAGCGCGGTCATTCCCGGCACCGCCTTGCCGATCGTGACCGGCGCGCCGGGTGAAACTTCGCTGCGGACGCACGTGACCGCGCATTCGGTCGGGCCATAGCCGTTGACCATGCGGATGCCCTTCGCCCACAGATCGGCGATGTCGGCGGGCAGCGCCTCGCCGCCGACGTAGAGCAGCCGCAGATCGGGCAATTCGCGCGTGGGTTCGGCGCAGCCCATCGCGCGCAGCAGCGTGGGCGGCGGGGTGAGCACGGTGGCGCGTTCGGCGCGCAGCCAGCCGGTCAGGTCGGGCCCCAGCCGCGCGGTGGCATCGTCCATCGCCAGCAAGGTTGCGCCGCTGGCCAGCGCCATCCAGATTTCCTCGACCGAGCTGTCATAGGCGGGCGACGACCCTTGCACCACGCGGTCACCCGGGCCGAGGCCGAAGAACGGGGTGTCGCACGCGACCAGGTTGGCGATCGCCCGGTGCTCGATCATCACGCCCTTGGGCTTGCCCGTCGTGCCCGAGGTGTAAATCACATAGGCGAGGCTGTCGGGCGCTATTTCAGCCGGGCAGGGCGCGCGTTCGGGGCTTTCGGCGAAGATCGCAACATCGTGGACCAGATCCCCAGGAACATTGGCGCCCAGGCCGATGGCACGCAATTGCGCGGTGCCCGCCGCATCGCTCAGCACCAGCGGGCTGGCGGCATCTTCGATCACTTCGCGCTTGCGCGCATCGGGGAACGCGGGATCGAGGCAGGTATAAGCCGCGCCCGCGCGCTGCACCGCCAGTTGCGCGATCCATAGCCACACGGTGCCCCGCGACAGCAGCAGCGTGACGATGGGTTCTTCGAGGCCGGCGATCCGCGCCGCGATCCGCTCGGCCAGCGCCTGAACGCGCGCATCGAGCTCGGCGTAAGTCAGCATCTGCCGAACGGGCCGCCCGCGCGCGCCATCGCAACTTGGCGGAACGTCGATCGCGATTTCGGACGCATGGCGCGCTACGCTGTCAGCGAAGATTTGCGGCAGCAGTGGATGTGCGGCTTCGCGCGCCGCTGGTTCGAGTGCAGTGGTGGCCATGCGGCGATTGTCCAAATTCACCGGCAATCGCGCCCCCGCGCACTGCCGATCCGATCCCGCCCGTCGTCATAGTGCGGTCATGCGCCGGGTCAATCGCGGGCATGGCGTCGCAGCGCATTCGGGGTTACCAGATGCGGCAGCGAACATGCCGAAATCGGAGGATGCGATGAAGCGATTGCTGACTTGTGCGCTGGCTGGCGTGCTTACACTGGCTTCGGTCGCTCCGGTGCATGCCGCGCCCGGGCATTACGCCTTCGCATGGACCGGCGATCCCGATGGCAAAGGCGAGGATTTCATCGCGGTGATCGATGCAGATCCCGCTTCTCCCACGTACGGTTCGCTGATCACTTCAGCCGCATCGGGCATTCGCAGCAAGCAGAACCACCACACCGAATACTGGATGCCCGAAGGCGGCATGCTGTTCGCCAACGATCACAAGGCCGGCGCGACCGCAGTGATGGACTTGCGCGATCCGTTGCATCCCAAAGTCCACGCCACATTCGCGGATCTGGCCGGCTTCAGCCACCCGCATTCGTTCCTGCGGCTGCCTAACGGCCACGTGCTGGCAAGCTTCCAGGTCGAGGGTACGATGCACCACGGCGGCGATCATGGCATGGCCGGGATGGCAGGAGCCGGTATGCCGGGGATGGCCGACGAACTCGACATCGGCGCCAAACCCAACCTCCACGGCGGACTGGTCGAGATCGACAACGAGGGAAAGCTGATCCGCTCGGCCTCCACCGCCGATCCTGCGCGACCGGGCGATCTGTTGATGGCGTACAGCCTGCTGCCACTGCCCGAGATCGACCGGGTGGTGGTTACCAATTCGGCCATGCGAGGCGAGGACCGCAACGGGCATACCTATCAGGTGTTCCGCCTGTCCGATCTCAAGCGGCTGTCGACCAATGATTTCGATGCCCCGGCCGGCACGTATGGCGAAATCAATCCAGAGGAAGCGCGGGCCGGGCCGGACGGTTCGGTCTATGTCCAGACGCTGGGCTGCGGGATCGAGCGGTTGACCGACCTCGCGACGGACAAGCCGCAATCGAAGCTGGTGTGGCAATTCCCGGGATCGGGCTGCGGCGTGCCGACGATCGTTTCGCATTATCTGATCCAGTCGGTGCCGATCGTGCACGGCATCGTGGTGCTCGATATCCGCGATGGTGCGCATCCGGTCGAAGTCGCGCGCGCGGTGATCGATCCTGCTTACCAGCCACACTGGACGGTCTACGATCCCGCAACGCGGCGCGTGGCGGTGACCGGTGAAAGCACCGACGACCGGCTGATGATGCTGAAATTCGATCCCGACAGTGGCGCGCTTGCGCTCGACACCGCGTTCCACGGTCCCGACGGCCGGCCCGGCTTCGCTTTCACCAGCCGTGCCTGGCCGCACGGCTGGACGGGATCAGCTTACGCGCATGGGGTGGTGTTCTCTCGCTGAGGGGGCGACATTCTCGCACTATCGCTGCGGGCCATTGGCCTTGCGGCCCGGCTGTGGAATAGCGGCGGCCACGAAAGGGTCCCGATGATAGTCCTGCAGTTGCGACGTTTCAGATGGCTTTGGCCGATGCTGGTCTTTGCAGCCACCGCGGCTTGGCCAGTCAATGCCGCCACCCCCGCTTTTCCCGACTGGGTTGTCCGATTGTTCGAAAACCCGCTCGCGCCGCGCGTGGCGCCGCGTGGGGCGCCAAAGGTCGGGGATGTGACGGTCGTCGAATTCTTCGATTACAACTGTCCGTACTGCAAGGCGATGCACCCGGTGATCGCTAAAGTGCTGGCCAGTGACCGCAAGGTGCGGGTGGTCTATCGCGATTGGCCGGTGCTCGGGCCGGTGTCGGTTGCGGCGGCCAAGGCGGCGATCGCGGCGCAGTATCAGGGGCGACACGATGCCTTCCATGCTGCGCTGTTTGCCTCGCCAGGCCGGCTGACCGATGATGCGATCCGCGCCGCCGCGGTCCGCGCCAAAGTCGATTGGGCGCGGCTGGAGCGAGACCGGTCAGCGCACGGGCCCGAAATCGATGCGCTGCTTCGCGAGACATGGGATGGCGCGCAGCGGCTTGGGCTGCAGGGCACTCCGGTGGTCCTGGTCGGCCGGCACCTGCTGGCCGGCGCGCTGACCGAACAGCAATTGCGCGACGCGATCGCCCAGGCGCGCGCAGAGGAGCGCGGGCCTGGGGTGTAGCGTTAAGCCGACGCGGTGTTGTTGGCGTTGTTCTCGGCGTTGGCGACCAGCGCAAAGTTGTTCGACAGCGAGTTGCCGAGTGATCCCATGGCGGCGATCGCGGCAACGGCGATAAGGGCGGCGATCAGGCCGTATTCGATTGCCGTGGCGCCGGTTTCATCTGCAAGGATGCGCTTGATGATGTGCATGGCTGTATTTCCTGAAATCAGCGTGGATGACGAGCGCGACCCCCGGCTCGTGACCACGTCTTTATGCTAAACCCGGGCTAACATGCTGTTAATTACTTACGGTCAGTTAACGCTGTATTGGCTCGCTATTAACCATTGCAGCTTGCAGAAAACGGGCACTTTGGATGATGAACGCGCCGCTAACGGGTAACGATCGCAAGGTTCAGCCCAGCACGATTTTTTCGTTCCTGCGGTTGAGCAAGCGTGGATCAGCCGGTTTTACCGTTCTCGAAGGCGATGCGGAAGTGGGCGCCCTGGCCCGTCGGCACCAGTTCGAGTGTGCCGTGGTGGATGCGCATGATCTTGTCGACGATCGCAAGTCCGAGGCCGGCACCGTCGGTGCGGTTGACGTCTGCGCGGCGATAGCGCGGGCGCATCGCATCGATGCCGCCGGCGCGCAGGCCCGGGCCGTCATCGATTACCGAGATGGTGGCGCCTGGCCCGGTCTCGACGCGGATCGCGGTGCCCTTGGGAGTGTGGCGCATGGCGTTGGCGATCAGGTTCGACAGGACGATGCCGATCAGCCCGGCGTTGCCCTCAACGCTTTCTCCCGAGGACCCGCTTTCGTCCGACGCTTCGTCGTGATGGATCAGTTCGATGGTGCGGCCGCTGCGGTAGACCAGCGGCGCCTGGGTGATCACCGCTTCCTCGCCCAGCGCTGCAAGATCGAGCGGTTCGAATTGCGGGCGGCTGTTTTCCACGCTGGCCAGTTCCATCAACTGGTCGATTACGTGCGTCGCGCGGTTCAGCGCGGCCAGCACGCCATCGCGCAAGGAACGGTCCTCGATCGCCTCGGCACGCAGCGAGACCACCGCCAGCGGGGTGCGCAATTCATGCGCCACGTCCGATACGAATTCGCTTTGTTCGCGAAAACCCTGCTCCAGTCGATCGAGCGCGCGGTTGGCGGCGCGCAGCAGCGGCGCGACTTCGCTCGGCACTTTGGTTTCGGGAATGCGCACATGCAGCCGGTTGAGATCGATGCGGTCAGCCTCGATCGCGGCGTCGCTGATCCGGCGTGACACCCGCCGTGCCACCATCGCCCCCGCCACCAGCGCCGCCACCAGCACCGCGGGCACCAGCCACCAGAACCGCGCGGTGTACGTCACCACCAGCTTGTCGATCAGCACGTCGGGGTGGCTGCGATCCTGTTCGACCAGCACGTAAGCGCGCAAAGGACCGCGCTGGACGGGCAGCAGGAACACATCGAATTGGCCGAAGTGACGAAAGCCCTGCGTGGCAAGGCCCGATGGCATCGCCGGCATAAGCGGGTGGGTGCGGCTTTGCGCGGTCACCGTCCCGTCCGCGGCAAGAATGGCAAATGTCTTGTCGCCGCCGGGCCGCGCGATTTCTGGATCGAAGTCGTCGGTCGCCCGCAGGACCTTGCCCGATCCGTCGGGCCGCAGCGAGGCAGCAATCACGCTGGCGCTGCTGCGCAAGCTGGCGGACACGAATGTGTCGGCGGTTCCGTGAAGCAACCGGGCAACCACCACCGGCATGGTTGCCGCGATCGCCAGCAGGATGATCGCCTGGGTAAGCGCGATCTGCCCGAACAGCGAATGTGGAAATTTGAAGAGCTTTGAAATCGAGGTTTGGCGGCGTGTCATCCGCCCGTGAGCATATAGCCAACCCCGCGCACCGTCACGATCGAAAGTCCGCTGTCGGTTGTCTCGATCTTGCGGCGCAAGCGGTGGACGTAAACCTCGATCGCGTTCGAGCCGAAAGTCTCGCTCGATCCGAACAATTGGTCTTCGAGGAAGCGCTTGGGCACGACATGGCCCGATCGGCGCAGCAGCGGTTCGAGCATGTCGGCCTCGCGCGCCGAAAGCGACAGCCGCGCGCCATCGATCGTCGCCTCGCGCGATCCCACATCGAACACCAGCGGCCCGAAGGCCATCTGGTTTTCGACATAGCGGCCCTGCCGGCGCAGGACGGCCTCCACCCGCGCGTGGAGTTCATCGAACAGGAACGGCTTGACCAGGAAATCATCGGCGCCGCCGCGCAAGCCCCCGATGCGGGTCTGGCTGTCACCGCGCGCGGTGAGGATGATCACGGGCACGGTTTCGCCCGCCGCGCGCAGCCGCCGCAGCAGCGCCAGGCCATCGTCATCGGGCAGGCCAAGGTCGAGCACCACGAGCGTGTAAGCCATCGTGCCGATCAGCGCTTCGGCATCGGCAACCGTGCCGGCGTGATCGCAATGCACCGAAATGCGTGCAAACGCGGCGACCAGTGCTTGCGACAATTCGCGGTCGTCCTCGACAATAAGCAGGCGCATGGTGAAAGACTCTCCTGACAAACGGCTGACAGTGGCCTTGGTCCGGATTGCTTACATGCGCCTTACGTGTCTGCGGGGGAAGTGCGGCTTGACACTGACAGCCCGGCTTTGCCATGCAAGGACATGACCAGACAAACGCACCTTCTCAACCTCTTGGCCGCCAGCGCCATGACCCTTGGCTTCTCGTCGGCCGGCCTTGCCGCCAAGCCGGCCTCTCCTCCGAATGCGCCACCAACCGCTGGCGCCCCGGCGATGGGCGGGTTCGGTTTCGACGTAACGGGGATGGACCGCTCGGTCGATCCGGGCGACGATTTCTACAGCTTCACGAACGGCGGCTGGAACGCGAAGACCGAGATCCCGGCCGACCAGGCGCGCTGGGGCGCGTTCAATCAGTTGCTCAACGAATCTGAAGTGCAAGTGCGCGACGTTCTGGAAACCACCGCGGCCAATCCCGCTGCCAGTGGTTCGGCGAAGCAAGCTGGCGACATGTATGCCAGCTTCATGGACGAGGCGGCGATCGAGGCCAAGGGCACCGCGCCGCTGAAGCCCGATCTGGCGCGGATCGCGGGCTTGCGCAATCCAGCCGACGTTTCCGCGCTGCTGGGCTGGATCAGCCGTTCGGCCGGGCGCGGGGGCATTGCGCCGGTCGGCCTGGGCGTGGGGGTCGATGCGCGCAATCCCGATATCTATACGGTCACGGTGGGGCAGGGCGGCCTTGGGCTGCCCGATCGCGATTACTACCTCGATACCGGGAACCCGCGCTTTGCCGCGGCGCGCGCGGCGTACCAGGATCATGTCGGCAAGATGCTGACGCTGGCCGGGCTGCCGGGTGGCGCGGAGCAGGGCGCGGCGGTGCTTGCGCTCGAAACGCAACTGGCGCGCGTGATGTGGAGCCGCGAGGAACGCCGCGATCCCGACAAGACTTACAACCCCACGCCCACCGCCGACCTTTCCGCACGCTATCCGGGGATCGACTGGGCAGCGATGCTCGGCGCGGTCGGCCTGCAGAACCGTCCGACCGTGATCGTGCGCGAAACCGGGGCAATCAAGGCGCTGTCGGCGATGGTGCAGTCCGTACCGGTCGAGACCTGGCGCGCCTATTTCGCCTACAGCCTGCTCAACGCCCGCGCGGGCGTGCTGCCCAAGGCCTTCGTCGACGAGGATTTCGCTTTCCAGAAGGTGCTGAGCGGCGTGGCCGTGCAGCGTGAACGCTGGAAGCGCGGCGTCGGCTTCGTGGGCGGCGGCCTGGGCGAGGCGGCGGGCCAGCTTTACGTGGCCAAGTATTTTCCGCCAGAAACCAAGGCCAAGGCCGATCTGCTCGTGCGCAACCTGCTCTCCGCGATGCGGCTGCGGTTGCAGAACCTGACGTGGATGGCGCCCGAAACCAAGGTCAAGGCCATCGCCAAGATCGACGCGTTCCGGCCCAAGATCGGTTACCCCGACAAGTGGACCGACTATTCCGCGATTCCGATCGCGCGTGACGATGCCTACGGCAACCTGTCGCGCACCACCGAAGCCGGTTTCGATCGCGACGCCAAGCGCATCGACCTGCCGACCGATCGCGACGAATGGCACATGAACCCGCAGACCGTAAACGCCTACGCCAACCCGCGCTGGGTCGAGATCGTGTTCCCGGCCGCGATCCTGCGCCCGCCGTTCTTCGATCCCAAGGCCGATGATGCGGTCAATTACGGCGGGATCGGCGCGGTGATCGGCCACGAAATCAGCCACCACTTCGATGATCAGGGCCGCAAGTACGATTTCAAGGGCCGCCTGCTGCCGTGGTGGACCGATCAGGACGTCACGCGTTTCAAGACTTACACCGACCGCGTGGTGGCGCAGTATTCGGCGTACGAACCGCTGCCCGGCGTGCACGTCAAGGGCGCGAACACGCTGGGCGAGAACATGGCCGACCTGGCGGGCCTGAACGTTGCGCACGATGCGTGGATCATCTCGCTCAAGGGCAGGAAACCACCGGTGATCGGCGGATTCACCGGCGAACAGCGCTTCTTCCTGGGCTTCGCGCAAGTCTGGCGCACCAAGTTCCGCGACGCCGCACTGCAACGCGCGCTGGCGTCGGACGAACACACTCCGGGTATGTATCGGCCCTATGTGGTGCGCAATCTCGATGCCTGGTACGCGGCGTTCGGGGTCAAGCCGGCCACGAAGTTCTACCTGGCGCCGGCCGATCGCATCAAGGTCTGGTGATTTAGAAGGCCTTGTGATTCAGACGACGCGGTGGTGGTGTGCGCAGTTCGGAGCTAACGCGTCTGAGCTGATTTTCCCTGCTAAACAGGGAATTTACAGGGAAATGGCATGCTTTTGGACTCAACAATCGCCCTCAAAGTCCCAAATACGCGCAGTTTTGAGCCACTTCCGACCCAAATTCCCTGCGCACGGAACAGGGAATTCCATTCCGCCGAGCAGGGAATTCAGTTGCAGCGAGCTGGGAAAAACGCAGACCGGATCAGCGATCCGGCGTTAGTCGATCAGCGAAAGCGCGACGTGTCACTCCAGCTGCCATCGTCGTCGTTCCGCATCTCGGCAACGAGCATGAACATCGAAAAGCCGTTATCCTGACCAAGCAACTGTTCGGTCATCGACACGGTCTTGCGCGCGCTACTTGCGTCGAGCCAAGTGTCCGGCTCCCACTCGACAATCTCACCGATCTCGCCGGGCGCTAGTCGCCGGTCATGCCATACAGAGTCAGCGGGCACGATCATCCCTGGCGCGATGGCGATCCACGGAAAGTGCCTGGCATTGCGATAGTACCGCAGTACGCGACCCTTGCTCACCACCACGATCGCAATGGCTTCGCGACTGTAATCGACGTAACTGCGTGACATCGCTTCCTTGCTGACGTCAAACAGTTTGGCGAGCCGCACAATGTCGCTGATGTCCGGCTGGCGAATCCGTTGAAGATGCTTGCGTAAGATTGTCAGTGGCATCAGCAACAGCGCAGCGAAGCTGTTGGCCTCGGCCTCCATGCGGCGTCGCTTGTCCTGATCCTTCGTGTCGAGCATTCGCAGTTGATCGGCTGAACACTGCAGCAGGCCGCCCGGCGGAGGCAAGTGGGTCGGGATGAGAAAATGCCCGAGCTCGTGGCCGATGGAGAACCGGCGCCGCTGCGGGGACCTGCCCTTGGCAACGAGGATGGTGCCCGACGACCGCAATTCGTCGGTGAGCAGCGCTGCTTCAAAACCTTCGGTGTGAAGCTCTTCAATGCCCACGATGTCGAGCCGTTCGCATAAGGTCACGATCGGCACGGGGATCGGAAGGTCGGGAACTAGCTGCAGAATGCGCGCGACCAGCGCAGTCGGTGAACCCACCCCATCCAGATCGATCCGGCTAATGTTCAAGCTTGCGGGGTCTTTGTTCGCTTGAGCTGGTCCATCAGCACCTTGATCGTGTCGCGGTCGCGTGAATCCAATTGCTTGAGGTCGCGGAACAAGGCGACCATCTCGGGCTCCTCATCTGCTGCCTCGGGGTTCTCACCGACCAGATCCGCGACCCGGACCCGGAACAGCTCGGCCAACTTGACCACCAGTTCCATTGACGGGTTGTCGGATAGCCCCTTCTCAAGGTTCCAGACATGCGCCTTCGAGATGCCCACGGCATCGGCGACATCCTGGAGCGACAGGCGCTGCGCGATGCGCAGTTTGTGCAGTCTGGCTGCGAAACTCATGGGGGCACTCGTTCAACTGGTTTTGCCGGTGGCATACGCCTGGGGATTGACATTGTCGAGCGTTCAACATAGTTGTACGATTCTGTCCATGGAGAGCCGGGGTCGTGATATGAACTTTTCTCAAATTGCCGAACGTCCTATCGCGTCGCTGCGTCCCTATCCGGGCAATGCGCGCACCCACTCCAAGAAACAGATCAAGCAGATCGCGGACTCGATCAGCCGCTTCGGGTTCAACAATCCGGTGCTGGTCGCCGAGGATGGCGTGATCATCGCCGGTCACGGCCGGGTCCAGGCAGCCAAGTCGCTTGGCTGGAAAGTGGTGCCTACGATCGCACTGGCGCACTTGTCGGAGACGGAACGCCGCGCCTACGTGCTGGCGGACAACAAGCTGGCGCTTAACGCCGGCTGGGACCGCGAGATTCTCGCGATCGAACTCCAGGCGCTCGTCGAACTCGAGTTTGACGTCGAACTCACCGGGTTCAGCCTGGCCGAGATCGACCTGCTGATTGACGAGGCGGCCGAGGCCGATCCGGATGCACCCGACAGCGCCGATGATGCAGTGCCAACTATTGGCGGACAGCCCGTCACGCGCATGGGAGACTTGTGGCACCTCGGCCGCCATCGCTTGCTGTGCGGCGATACCCGCGCGTCGTCCGACATGGACAGGCTGATGGGCAAGGAGCAAGCCGACCTCGTGTTTACAGACCCACCCTACAATGTTGCGATCGATGGCAATGTCTGCGGGTTGGGTTTGGTCAAGCACCGCGAATTTGCATTTGCTTCGGGCGAGATGAGCCAGGGCCAGTTCACTGGCTTTCTGACCGAGACGCTGTCGAACCTGTCTCGCGTCATGCGCGATGGCGCCATTGCGTTTGTGTGCATGGACTGGCGCCACATGGGCGAACTTCTCGCAGCTGGCGGCGAGGCGTTCACCGAGTTGAAGAACCTTGTGGTGTGGAACAAGACCAACGGCGGCATGGGCGCCTTCTACCGCTCGACGCACGAACTGGTGTTCGTGTTCAAACAGGGCACCGCACAACACACCAACAGCTTCGGTCTTGGCGAAACTGGCCGGTATCGCACCAACGTCTGGGACTATGCCGGCATCAGTTCGATTGGCGCCGGGCGCTCGGAGGAGCTGGCAATGCACCCCACCGTCAAACCCGTTGCTCTCATTGCCGACGCCCTGCGCGATTGCTCGCGCCGCGGTGAGATCGTGCTCGACGGATTTGGCGGCTCGGGCAGCACAATGATCGCGGCGGAGAAGACCGGCCGGGCCGCAAGGCTCATCGAATACGATCCGATCTATTGCGATACCATCATCCGGCGCTGGGAGCAGTTCACCGGTAAGAGCGCCACGCTTGACGGGTGCAAGCGCAGCTTCGAGCAGGTGACCGAAGAGCGCCTCGGGTTCGATCTCGGCGAGGAGGCGGCTTGATGAACGACATGTCGGGCAAGTACCTTGTTGGCTATGGCAAGCCGCCAGCCGAGCACCGCTTTGCCAAAGGCTGTTCGGGCAATCCTGGCGGACGGCCAAAGGGAGCCAAGGCCAAGCTGAAGCCGGTCGACACCGGGCACGGCATGCGTGCGGCCGAGGAGCTCCTGCGCATCGAAGCCTATCGGCCGATCGCCATCCGTGAGGGGGAACAGGTCATTGAAATGCCGGCAATCCAGGCGGTGTTCCGCGCAATGGGTGTGTCAGCGTTGAAGGGTAACCGCTTCGTGCAAAAGACATTGGCGGACCTCGTCACGCGAATGGAAGAAGCCGATCATCAGTCGCGTATGGAATTGTTCAGTAAGGCCATCGACTTCAAGCAAGCTTGGGAGGCCGAGTTCGAGCGGTGTCGCAGGGCGGGGTCACAACAGCCCACCCCAGTCCCGCATCCCGACGATATGATCCTCGACCCAAAGACCGGCGGCGTCACGATCGCTGGGCCAATGACCAGGGAACAGAAGGACCGGCTCGACGAAGCCATCAGGCGGCGCGCTGAGGCGCAGGACTGCGTCAACGACTCCGCTGCGAAATACCGTCGCGCGCGCGCCGGGACCACGAAAGACGCCTGGTTGGAGGAATGGCACTGGGAGCAGCGCATGTTCGACATCATCAATGACATTCTGCCGGACCGCTACAAGGCCAAGCTAGAGAACCGATCTTATCGTGAAGGGGCGTCGCGACCAGGCAAAGCGCTGGACGAGCTGCGCAAAACCGAAAGCTGCGCGGGGAGTATGTTGGCTAACTGGGCAAGCCTGAACAGTTACTCGCAGCTTCGCGTTTCATGCGATCGATCTCCACCCGGCTCTGGCATAAGGTGTCATTTACCGTCGATAACACGGTCCTTGAGCATCTGACTGGCACGATAGGTCTAGACCCTGCGGGGTGTGATCGGCGCTTCAATCCCGGTCATTAGCCTTCGCTCGATTCTCGGCCAGGAAAGGAAAAGGGAATTGTGTTAACTCGTGCTCGAATGCCATCGAGCCGGCAGAAGAATAGGCCTACTAACACCACGCGTAAGCTTCCCGTGGCTTGCCAGCTATGAGATCGTCCGATTAGGGTTCAGACGATTGTACATTTTCTTTGGATTTCGAATAAACGCATCTCTACCTTTGTTGTACGTCATCCTCAGAAGCGGAATTGGCCGTATAGCCCAAGTTCGTTATAGGTGCCCCCCCCTGCGCAGACGATCGTCGCGGTGGTCGAACAGCCGACCACGCCCGACTGGATGCTGCCGGTGGTGAGCGCGCCGCCGGTTGCCTGATCGCGCTTATAGACCAGCGCCAGATCGACGATTTTTGCGGGGCTCCATTGCAGGCCCACGTTGAAGTAGTCCTCCTTGAAGGCGGGGTGCAGGTTCTTGCTGGGCTTGAAGCTTTCGTATTTGCCGAACACGCTCCACTGCTTGATCGGGTTGATCGAGGCGAACATCGAATAGCCCTCGGCCGCATCCTCCAGCGCCGATTGCGCGATGGGCGCGGTCGAATTGAACACCTTGTTCTTGGCGTAGAGGTATTCGAACCCCAGCGTGAAAGGGACGTCGCCGGCCTTGCCCTGGTAGGCGGCCAGCGCGTCGAAGCGGTTGTAAGTGCGCAGCAGTGCCGGTGCACCGGCCGCCGCGACGAGGTTCTTGCCCAGCTTGCCGGTGTAGCCGCCGACCGCGAGGTTGAAGCCCTTGTACTTTGCCGAAAGCCGGCCCTCGAAATCGATCGTGCGGCTGAAATGCGGATCGCGATAGCCGGCGCCGTCGACGGCCGAGAGCTGGTAGCTGACCACGCCGCCGGCCAGATCGCCCGAAATGTGCGCGCCCCAGTCGGACGAGGTACTGAACTTGGCGCGATCGACCAGCACGCTTTCGATGTGGCGATAGCCGTAGATGCCTTCGACATAGGGAATCCACGGCAAGTCCGCCGCGCCCAGCCGAACCACCAGTTCGGGCCGAACCCGGGCTTGCAGGTAGGCTTTCTTTATGAAGAAGCCGCGCCCGGCGGTGCCGCCGCTGGTGGTGGCGACCGGGCTGTCGGCATCCATCGTCAGGTTGGCCGAGAACACATCGTCGAACTTGTGATCGATGCCCAGGTACAGGCGCTTGATCGCAAAGCCGCCGCCATTGTCGGTGTTGCCGGTCTTGACGCCATTGGCCTCGTGCGTGACGTGGCTGGCGTTGAAATACATGCGGCCGCTGATGCCAGTCTGCGCCAGGCCCTTGAGCGCGGTGGGCGAGGGCGGGTTCGCGGCCCTGGCCCCGGCGGCGTCGTTTGCGGCCATGGTCTGGACCAGCGCGCTATCGGCCTTGGCCGACGCGGCCGCAGCGTCGGCTTGCGCTTGTGCGAGCTGCGCCTGGACCGGCGCCGTCGCCGTGGCAGCCTGCGCATCGACTTTGGTCGAGAGCGCGTTTAATTGCGCCTGGAGTTGCGCGATCTGCTGCTGCGCCGCGCGCAATTGCTCGGCAAGACTCGGTCCCTGTGCGACACCCTGCCGGATACGATCCCGTAGCGAGACCGGTGCTAGACCGGCCATCACGACGCCCGGCGTCAGCAGCATGGAGGTTATCGTTGCCAGATTCATGGCGGTACGAATCGTCAAGAGAATGATCCCCTCGCCAGATTTTCTGGACGTTGAATGGTCGTGAGTCACTCGATGACTCTTCGAAGATCTCAGACGCAGAGCGACCAGATCAGCCGTTGCGCCCGTCGGGTCAGCGAGCAGGCGCGAACAACGAGGCGTAGTCCGGAATGCGGTTCTCCAACTGATCGCGCAGCATCGTCCCCGCTGCGAAATAGTCGCGTTCGCCCATGTGCATCTCGGGTCCGATCCGGTAAGCCAGCACCAGCAACCCGATGTTCTCGCCGTTGCGGTCGCGCAGCGGCATCTGGAGCACGAACTTGCCGCGCGCATCATGGCGATGCCAGCGCGGATCGACCGAGGTGATGCCTTTGACGATGACGTCGACATCGTCGGGATCGTCGGGATTGCCGATGCGGTCGGGGTAGGACCCGGCGAACATGGTATAGACCTTGTCCGTGCCCGGCGGCACGCCGTGGAAGGTCACGCTCCACAATTCGGGATGGTGCGCCATGATATCGTCGGACAGCGATTGCGCATAGATGCGGTACGCAGGCGCAGTCCAGTTGCGGGCGACGGGTTCAGCATTGGCAGACGCCGTCAATGGCAATGCCGTAACACCGATCGCCGCCGATAGGATCGCACGCCTGAGTGCCATGGTTCTCTCCCAATACATCTGTTGTCGTTGGCCATCGGTTAGCCGGCAAAGCTGAACGCAGCCTCGCCGCAGCCTGAATTTTGCCTTCAGGCGGGCTTGCGTCAATTCGGCCGTGCGCTCCGCCCGTTGGTTATGACACCGATGCAGGTTCGTTGCAGGTCGCTTTCAGTTTGGTTTCAGGCGCACCCGCTAAAGGCCTGCCAAACAGTGGGAGAGCTTGCTGCCATGTCGAAAACCTTCGGCCGCGCTTTGCGGATCGTCATCTGCCGCGCAAATTCAGGCGTCCACAAGCTGGTCTTCGCCTTGGGACTGGTGCTTCTGGCAGCTCTTTCGCTCACACCCAACGCGGTTGAAGCCCAGGCGCTGCGCCCCGAGGTGGCGCGCGGCAAGACCGTCCTTTTCGTCCATAACATGACCAAACTGGAAGGCGCCCGCAAGGCCGAACCGGTTGATCCCAAACGGATCTCGGCGCTGGAGACCTGGCGGCGCAACGATGAAAAGGCGATGGACTATCTGCGCTCGCTCGGGTTCAAGGTCGTCGGCACCGACGAAGCCGCGCCACCCGAGGCGACCAATGGCAAGGACCTGATCGTGCTCTCGGAGTCGGTCGACGCGGTCAATATCGGCATCAAATATCGCTCCACACCCGTTCCTCTGATCACCTTTGAAAACGATTTGCTGGGCGAACTGGAGATGACCGGTCTCAAGAACGGAACCGATTACGGCACCGATGACAATCAGCGCTTCCTGTGGCTGGTCAACGCCCCGCATCCGCTGGCCGCGGGCCTTGCCGCAGGCATCCACAACGTGCTGCTGGACGAGCATTACAAGATGAACTGGGGCAAGCCCGCGCTGGGTGCCGTCACGATCGCCACGCTGCGCGGCGAACCCGAAAAGGCCGCCATTTTCAGCTACGAACGCGGCGCCACGATGAATGGCGAGTTTCTGGCACCCGCGCGCCGAGTAAGCTTTTTCCTGTGGCAGGACACGTTCGAGCAGATGCGGCCCGAGGGGTTGAGCCTGTTCCGCGCGGCGGTGCTGTGGGCCGTGACGCCGCCCGTCTGAATATATCGGCAAACAGGGACACACAGACATGAGAACGCCCGGCGCACGGTACGATGCCCGAACCATCGCCTTGCACTGGATCAGTGCCGCCCTGATCGTGCTGATGTGGTGCGGCGCGCATGTGATCGACTGGTTCCCCCGCGGGCCACTGCGCGTTGATGCGCGATCGGTCCATATCGTCACTGGTTGCCTCCTCCTTGCGATCATTGGCTATCGCCTGATCTGGCGGATCACCGGCGGTGTCACGATTTCGACCTCGCGGGGGACGCTGGACCTCGTGGCGAAAGCCGGCCACCGGCTGCTCTACGCAATGGTCATGGCGGTGCTGGTGCTGGGTCTGTTCAACGCCTGGGTGCGCGGCGACGACCTTTTCGGGCTCGGACATATTCCTCAATATGGCAATCTCGATTCACCATCCCGCCACCTTCTGGCGAACCGGATCGTGGGCTGGCACAGGCTCGCATCGAATGCCTTGCTCATTGTCGCGGGCGGGCACGCATTGGTTGCGCTATATCATCGCCTTGTATTGCGAGACGCGGTCCTTTCGCGAATGCTTCCTTGATTGATCAGCACATCGATCGGCGATACCACCAAGGCCGGTGCGGTGCGGTCGAAGCGCGCGATAACGATCGCCGCGTGGGCGTTGAGCAGGCACAATTGCTTGCCTGCGAGAGATTGGCTGCAGCGGTGATAGAATAGTAAATCGCATGCTTCGAGCCAAGGTAAGTCAAATGGTCGGCAGCGTCACGATCACCCGCAAGCCCGAACGGTTGTGCCGGTTTTCAGCGCGGATGGTGCCTTGGTGCAGCAGCACAATGCTGCGCGATATGGCCAGGCCCAGCCCGCTTCCCAGCGCGCGCCGTTCGGGTGAGCCGAACTGCGTAAATCGGTCGAAAATGCGATCGAGTTCGGCCTCGGCCAGGCCCGGTCCTTCGTCGTCGATGGTGACGCGCAACCGGCCTTCGATGTAGCCGGTCGTCATCGACACCGTGCCGCCTTCGGGGGTCGCAACAAGCGCGTTGGTCAGCAGGTTGAGCCAGACCTGGCGCAACCAGCGCTCCTCGCAATGCACTTCGCCTGTCCCGTTGGTCGTGAGCGTGAAATTGCGCTGCCGATGCTCGGCCAGCACGATCGCGTCCTGCTCGAAATTGCGCAGCATCGTCTCGGGCGCCATGGGTTCGAGCGCGAGCGGAATGGCGTTGGCTTCGGCGCGCGACAGGAACAGCATTTCATCGATGATCTGGTTGAGCCGCGCCACTTCGTCCAGCTGAACGATGACCGCATCGACGCTGGCGGGTGACAGCGTTTCGTCTTCCAGCAGCTTTTCGCCATGGAGCCGGATGAGCGACAGCGGGGTTTTCAGTTCGTGCGATGCTTCGGCGGCGAAGCGCTTGATCTGATTGAACGAATTTTCGAGCCTGGCGAACATCTGGTTCAGCAGCCGGGTCAGGTCGGCGAGTTCGTCTTCGTGCCGGGGCGGCGGAATACGCTCGCTCAGGTTGTCCGAACCGATCCTCACGGCTGTTTCGCGGATGAACGTCAGCGGGCGCAGGATCACGCGCGCCAGCGCGATGCCGATCACCGCGCTGGCAAACAGCATAGTCAGCAGCAGCCCCGCGCAGACCGCGACATAGCCGCGCATGCTCGTGCGCACCGGCGCCATCGGGGTCGCGATGGTCACGTCGTAAGGCGGCATGACAAATTCGCTGACGCGGACTTCACCGGTGCCGGCAAGGTCGACATTGTAGTCGTGCTGTCCCTTCACGTCGGGGATCGAGCGCCGCTTCAGGTTTCTTGAAAAGAACACCATTCCGGTTTTGGGCTCATCGACATTGATGAAGAACAAGGCCGACGCAGCGTCGGCACTGTCGCGGATACGATTGTCGATCGCATGGGGGGTCAAGGACTGGTAGTCGGGGCCGAGCCGCGCCTTGAGCTGGCCGAACTCGGCGGCATTGAGCGCGTCGAGGCCGCGGACGAGGCGCGTTTCCAACATCAGGTAGCCGCTCACGAACAGCAGCGCAGCGCTCGCCGTCGCGGCGGCGGCATAATAGAACGTCAGTCTGGCGGTGATCGAGGCCATAGCGTCAGGTCAACTGCCTAAATCAACTGATAACCGATGCCACGCACCGTCTTGAACCGTTGCGGGCCGCCGCGCTCGAGCTTGGCGCGCAGCCGGCTCATGTACACGTCGAGCAGGTTGGTATCGATCTCGTAGTTCGACGACCAGATTTTCTCGGTGATCAGCGTGCGCGTCAGCACTCGCCCTACATTCTGCATGAAGATTTCGAGCAGCGCGAATTCGCGGCTGGTCATGTCGACCTGCTGCCCGTCGAGCAGGACCACGTGGCCGAGCAAGTCCATCTTGAGGCCATTGTGTTCGAGCGCCGATTGCTTGACGCTGGCTTGCCGGCGCAGCAGCGCGCGGATGTGCGCAAGCAGTTCCTGCACACTGAACGGCTTGGGCAGATAATCGTCGGCGCCCAGGTCCAGGCCCCTGATCCGGTCATCGACCGTGTCGCGCGCGCTCAGGATGAGCACAGGTTCGATGAATCCAGACTTGCGCCATTCGGTCAACAGATCCAGCCCATCGCCATCGGGAAGATTGAGATCGAGCACGACCGCGTCGTAACTCGATTCGCAAATGGCATCGTTGGCGGCGGCGCAATCGCCCACCACCGTTACGGTGTAGCTGCGTTCGGACAAGGCTTGCCGCAGGAATTCCGCCAGCCTCAGCTGATCTTCGACGACCAATATCTTCATGGCATCCTCTCGGCCCACGATCTTGCTTGAACGCCGGCGCTCGTAAACCGGAATCTGCCGTCAAAGCCCGGCAAGCTGAATGATTATTCAGAAAGGCTTCAGGATGGCATCAGACTGGGTGCCTACCAAGGCGGGGACGCAGGGAAGTAATCCGTGCGAATCCTGGAGGGGATATGCGTTCATTGTTGCTTGCCGGGGCGGCGCTTGCTGCCCTGCCACTGGTCGTACACGCCGAAGAAGCCGCGCCGCCGTCGGGGCCGAACTACGCCCAGCACCTTGTCGATGTGACGCTTGCCGCGCATCCCGATGTTGCGGTTCTTGCCATCCATGCGCTGCCCGCCGGGGGCAAGGACGCCGGCATCGTCGCCAGTAACATCGGCCGGATCGGCAAGCCCGCCGACAAGCAGGACCTTGGCGTCATGACGACGCTGAAACCCAATCTGGCGGTCAACAAGGCGGGCGACCATTACGAGGTCGAACTGCCGCTCTACGATGCGTCGCACCGACTGCTGGGCGCACTGGGCACGGTATTTGCGTATCGCAAGGGTGCCGACAAGCTGGCGATGCAGGCCGAGGCGGTCGCCATCCGCGACCACCTTTCGCGGCGCCTGTCGCACGTCAAGAACCTGACCGAGCCTTATCGGTTCGATACGATCACGCCGACGGGCAATTACAGCCAGGCGCTAGTGGATGACCTGTTCGACGCGCACCCAGACCTTGTGATTCTGTGTGCGCACACCATTCCGCAGGGCAAGCCCGATACGGCCATGACCATTTCGGGCTGCACGATCGGCCGGATCGGCAAGGCGCCCGACGAGGATGATCTCGGCGTGATCCGCACCGGTCAGGAGCGCCTGGAAATCAACGAAACCGGCGATCGCTTTGAAGACGAGATGGCGATCCACGATGCGAAGGGCCGCACCATCGGCGCGTTGGGCACGGTCTATCCCTACAAGGCCGGCGACGACAAGATGGCGCTGCGCGCCAGGGCGCACGCGGTCCTCGCCGAATTCGAGGCAAAGGGCACCAGCGCGGCCAGATTGCTCGGTCCGGCCGATGGTTCGGGGGTTCCCGCGCCCGAATCACCGCTGACGATCACCGGCCATGCCGACCTGCCCGGCTACGAAGGCGATTTCGATCACCTCGCCGCCGATGTCGCGGGCAATCGCCTGTTCGTCGCGGCCGAGGATCACGGCACGCTGGAGGTGTTCAACCTTTCCACGCTCGAACACCTCAAGACCGTCAAGGGCCCGATCGAAACCCCGCACAGCATTCTCTACATGCCCGACGTGCACAAGCTGTTGGTGACGGACGGCGGCAAGGGCATGTCGCATTATTTCGATGCCGACACTTATGCGCCGGGCAAGTCGCTCGCGCTGGTGCAAGGCGCGGACTCGGCCGGATACGATGCCGCGCGCAACCGCTATTACATCGTCACCGGCGGCAAGGACGTGCCGATGAAGGATAGCTGGCTCGAACAAGTCGATCCGCGCACGGGAAAGCTGATCAACAAGCTCCACTTCGATGCCGACCACGTCGAGGCAATGGAAGTCGAGCAGGCGGGCAAACGGCTGTTCATCAACGTGACCGACAAGAACACGATCGCGGTGCTCGACAAGCTCTCGCTCAAGGAATTGGCGCGCTGGCCGGTCACCGCAGCCGAGCAGAACTGCTGTTTCGCACTCGACGAGGCGCACCACCGGCTGTTCGTGGTGACGCGCAAGCCGGGCAAGATGCTGGTGCTCGACAGCGATTCCGGAGCAACGCTGGCCATGTTCGATGCACCCGCGCATGTTGATCAACTGCTGTGGGACGACAAGCACCAGCGCGCCTATGCGCTGGGTGGCGAAGGCTGGGCGCTGATCGTGTCCGAACAGGGCCCCGGCCACTTCGTCGAACTGCCTCGGCTGGTGACCGCGCCCGGCGCCAAGACGGGCGTGCTGGTCCCCGAAAACAACGCCATGTTCGTTGCCGTCTCGCCCGGCGAGAGCAAGGCGATGGCGCAAGTCTTGCGCGTATCGCTGGGGAACTGAGATGCACCGACGTTTTGCCCGAATTGCGATCGCAAGCGGCACGGCTGCGGCGTTGGCTTGCCTCGCCGTTGCTGGCCCGCTCAGTGCGGAGGAAAAGGCGCCCGTGCCCGCGGGGTTCTTCCGCTTGCAGGCCGCCGTCAAGCTCGCCGGGAAGGCGCCCGACTGGGACTACCTCTCATACGACGCGGTGCGCAGCCACTTGTTCATCGCGCGGCGCGATGCCGGGCTATGGGTGTTCGATACGCGCAAGCAGCGGTTGCTGCGCCGCATGCCGAAAACCGAGGGCGCGGGCGCAAGCTTGCTGATCCCGGCGCTGGGCCGGGGCTATGCCACCAACGAAGACGGTTCGGTCACCGTGTTCAACCTCGCTACGCTGGTGCCGATCCGGCGGGTCAAATTTGCCGAGGACGCCGACGCCGCCAGCTACGATCCGGCCAGTGGGCGCATTGCCTTCGTCTCGGCCGACAGCCGCCGCGTGACATTCATGGACGCGCGCAGCCTGGCGGTGGTCGGCCATGTCGCTCTCGAAGCGAAGAAGGCCGATGCCTCGGTAGCCGACGGCGCGGGTGCGATCCTGCTCAACGAGCGTGATCGCAACATGGTCGCCAGGATCGATGCCGCCAGCGCCAGGATCACGGCCGAGTGGCCGACCACCGGGTGCACCCAGCCAACCGGTCTGGCCTATGACAGCGCCAATCATCGCGCTTTCATCGGGTGCCGCGGAGCGAAGCCCGTGCTCGCCGTGATGAACACCGACAACGGGGACATCGTCGCCACGCTGGACCTGGGGCGCGGCAACGATGGCGTGGCTTTCGACCGCAAACATCACCGCATCATCACGACCAATGGCGTCGAGGGCAATATCGCCATCTTCCACCAGGACGACGCCAACCATTATCGCCTTGAACAGGCGATCACCACCCGTCCGAACGCGCGGACGCTGGCCTACGATGAAGTCGGAATGCGCATCTTTACAGTAACGGCAGAAGGCGTCGTCAATCCGGCGCAGCCGATCAACGCGGGCCCGTCGGCATTTTATCCAAATGCCTATTACGACAACAGTTTCGTCGTGCTCACTTACGCAATGACTAAGTAACAAAATTCAGAACCAAAAAATAATATCGATAATCCAAAAAATGGGAGTGGGATCATGAACAATAATGCCAAGATCCGTATGAGCGTTCTGCTGGCCACATCGGCACTCGGACTATGGGCGACGCCTGCGCTCGCGCTGAAAGTCGCGGATGACCAGCCGGCCGAACAAATCGTGGTCACCGGCTCGGCGCTGCCGACTTCGCCCGACCAGGTCGCGGTGCCGGTCAGCGTGGTCAGCGCGGATGCGATCCAGAAGTCCGGCGTCAATTCCAACGTGCTCGAAATCCTGCGCAAGGCGATCCCGGCCTTTGCCGGCCGCAGCAACACCGGCAACAGCAACGCTAACAACAACAACCAGCGCACCGCCGGCGGGTCATCGATCCAGTTGCGCAACCTCGATACGCTGATCCTGGTGAACGGCCGGCGCATCGCGCCCAGCGCCATTTCGGGCGTCAACGGCAAAGTCTTCGTCAACGTCTCCGAGATTCCGCCCGACGCGATCGAGCGGATCGAAGTGCTGACCGACGGCGCTTCGGCGATCTATGGTTCTGACGCGATCGGCGGGGTGGTCAACATCATCCTCAAGTCGAACTACCAGGGCGGCCAGGTCAACGCGCGCTACGGCGGCGCGAACGGCTACAACGAACGCAGCGCCGGGCTGACTTACGGCTTCAACCCGCTCAAGAACACCAACATCACGATTTCGGCAAGCTATTCCAAATCGGACCCGCTGTACCAGAGCCAGCGCAGCTTCTCGTCGCCGTTCTACTCGACGGGCACGGCCGTACCCGGTTCGATCGGCAGTTTCGCGCTGCTGCCGGGCGTCAGCAGCCCCACCTTGGGTGGCGGCTACGCCGCGCCCGCGAACGATCCGCAGTATTTCAACGCTGGCGCCACAACGACGACGGCGCCCGGCACGGGCATCGGCGGCACTTACGACCTGTCGCGCTTCAACACGCTGCTGTTGCAGCAAGAGCAGAAGGCCGTCTCGGTCAGCCTCAACAGCGATCTTTCGGGCGATCGCTCGCTCGAATTGTTCGGGGATTTCGAATTCGCCCGCAACGACAACTTCACCCGGTTCATTCCGACCACGCTGGGCGTCAAGGTGCCTGTCGGTTCCCCCGTCAATCCCTTTACGGCGGCGACCAGCGTGACCTTCGGCAGCACTGCCAACCCGACCACTTACACCACGCGCGAAGACAGCTTCCGGGGCACGCTGGGCCTGAGGGGCCAGCTTCCCATCCTGGGTCGTGGCGGCAACTGGGAGGTGGCTTATACGCACAGCGAGAACACGATCGACCAGACGATCGCCAATCTCATCTACAAAAGCAACCTGCTGCCGGCAGTCAGCGGCGGGTTCAATGCGGCGTGCGTTGCCACGGCCGGTGGCACGTTCAGCCAGGTCACCGCACTGGGTGGAGGCACGGTCTGCCAGCCAGCGCTCGATCCGTTCTCGCTCAGCAGCGCGGTGTCGCCCGCATCGCTCGCCAATGTCCTGACCAATGAACTGATCCACGGCCGCAGCAAGATCGACACATTCGACGGCAAGATCGTCGGGTCGGCGCTGCAATTGCCCGGCGGCAAGATCCAGTTCGCGGTCGGTGCATCCTGGCGGCGCGAAGCCGTTTCGGGAACGGTCGATCCGACCAACTATACCCATGTCGACGGCACGACCGCCACGGCGGCGCAGAGCCTGATCCAAGGCGCCTTGAACGTCGATCCGTTCAAGGCCTCGCGCACCATCACCGCGCAATTCGCCGAAGTGCGGCTGCCGTTGCTGGGCGACGACAAGCATATTACCGGGTTTTACGGTTTCGACCTGATCGGCGCGGTGCGGCACGAGCATTACAGCGGCGTCGGCGATTCGACTGTGCCCAAAGTCGGCTTCCGCTGGGCCCCGGTTGCCCGGCAGATCACGATCCGCGGGAACTACGCCCGTTCGTTTACCGCGCCGTCGCTTTATGCGCTGGTCGGGCCGATCAACTTCCGCACTTCGACCGGCCCGATCGGCACCTCGGGGGTCAGCGCGTTCAATTACACCTTCAATGCCGAGGACGGCAACAACCCGGCGCTGACCCCTGCGCATTCTGATTCGTTTTCGCTCGGCATCGTGTTGAAGCCTGATTTTGCTCCGCATCTGCGGGTCGATGCCGAATTCAACAGCGTCAAAGTCAAGGGGCTGCCGGGCGGCATCGGCTTCAACAACATTCTTGCGGATGTGAACGCCAGCGGTTCGGCCTCGCCGTTCTTCGGCAATATCTCGACGGGCAACTTCGCCGGGCTGGCGGGCGCGAGCAATGCCCTGTTCGCGAGCCCGGGCGGGCTGGCGACCTACCTCAATACGGTCAACGCCCAGGGGCTTCCGGTCAACGCGACGTCGGCCAACACCTTCGGCAACCTCTATATCGTCGACCGCTTCACCAACCTTGGCGAGACCCGCATCAAGAGCCTGAATTTCACGACCAATTATGACATCCCGCTCGGCGAGATGGGGACGATCAGCCTGATGAACCAGTCTGCGGTGCTGCTGAGCTACAAGAACCGCGCCTTGCCGGTCACTTCGGGCGGAACCAACCCGGCGCAACTGGTCTATGAATTCGCCGGGACGACCACCCAGGGCGGTGGCTCGCAAGGCACGCTGCCACGGCTGCGGATGTACACCAGCCTCGATTGGAACTGGAAGCACTGGGACTTGGGCGTCGCCAACACCTATATCGCACCAGTGTCCGACATCGGCGCGGGCGGGGCCAGTTTCTACACCCAGTTCAACGCGGGAAATCCGGCTTATATCGTCGGGCGGGTCAAGGCCTACTCCTCATGGGATCTGCGCGCGAGCTGGACCAGCGCTGAAGAGCCAGGGAGCAAGGGCTTGACCATTACCGCCGGGGTCAACAACCTGTTCAATCGCATGCCGCCGGTCTCGACCAACATCAATCCGGCGGCGGGCGCCAACGCGGGTGCCACCGCCTGGCGCGCCGAGAACAATACCGATGTCGGCACTTACGGCGCGATCGGTCGGTTGATCTACGTTTCCGCTGCGGTCAAGTTCTGAGAAATCTAGATGACAACGTCCATGGCAATCGAGGAAACCACCCCGACCGCGTCGCCGTCGGTCGGGGGCAGGTTCGCGCCAGCATCGATCGGGGTGATACCCTGGCCGATCTTTGCGGTGCTGCTGGCGGTGCTGATCGGCTTTGCGAGGATCGGCAAGCTGCCCAGCGATATCTCGCTGATGATCGCGCTGCTGGCGCTGGGCGGATTCACTTGCGCCGAGATCGGCCGTCGCATCCCGATCTTTGCCTCGCTCGGTGCGGCTGCGATCCTGGCAACGTTCGTTCCGTCCTACCTGGCTTATGCCAAAGTGCTGCCGGCCGGCCTGGTGGATTCGATCAAGACATTCACCAAGGACAGCCAGTTTCTCTATCTCTACATCGCCGCGATCATCGTCGGATCGGTGCTGAGCATGGACCGCGAGGTGCTGCTGCGCGGCTTTCTCAAGATCTTCGTGCCGATGCTGGCGGGAACCGTGGCCGCGATGGCGGTGGGGCTTGGCGTAGGCATGGCTTTCGGCATGAGCATGCACGATGTGTTCTACTTCGTGCTGGCGCCTGCGATGGGTGGTGGCGTGGGCGAAGGCGCGATCCCGCTGTCGATCGGCTATGGCGTGCTGCTCCATCAGGACCAGGGCGTGCTGTTGGCGCGGATATTGCCCACCGTGATGTTCGCCAGCCTGACCGCGATCGTGTTCAGCGGGTTGCTCAGCCATTATGCCAAATCGCGCCCCGCGCTCACCGGCAATGGCACGTTGCAAGTCGGCGAGCACGACGACATCGGCTTGCTCAACCAGAGCGCGGGGGTTGCGATCGAACCCGCCGATGTGGCCACCGCTGGGATCACGGCGGTGTGCCTGTACCTGGTCGGATTACTCGGCCAGACGCTGTTCAAGTTTCCGGGGCCGATCATCATGCTGGCGCTGGCGGTCGCGCTGAACCTCGCGCGACTGGTCTCGCCCTCGCTCAAGGCCGGGTCTTACGTCTATTACCACTTCTTCGCGACCGCCGTGACGTATCCGCTGCTGTTCGCGATCGGCGTCGCGCTGACGCCCTGGGACAAGCTGGTCGCCGCCTTCACGCCGGGAATGGTGGTGACCATTGTCGCCACGGTCGGCGCGTTGATGGGGACCGGCTTCTTCGTCGGGCGGTGGCTGGGGATGTATCCGGTCGAAGCCGCGATCGTCACCGGCTGCCGCGCCAGCCAGGGCGGCACCGGCGATGTCGCGATCCTGACCGCCTGCGACCGATTGCAATTGATGCCTTTTGCGCAGATCGCGACGCGGATCGGCGGCGCGGCCACGGTGACGTTCGCCTTGGCGTTGATGAAGGCCTTTGGCTAACACCACATCTGCGTCATTTGCCCAAGGACACGAATTTCATGCGCGACACACGCCGACGATCCATGCGCCTTGGATGGGTGCTGGCCAGCCTGGCCGCCGCCGCGGCGCTTTGGTCGACGCCCGCCTATGCCGGCCCACCCTTCGTGACCGACGATCCCGAGCCAACCGACTACCATAAGTGGGAGATCTACAATTTCGTCGGCGGCAGCCGCGAGGGCGGAGTGACCAGCGCCGACATGGGCCTCGATCTCAACTATGGCGCAGTGAAGGATGTACAACTGACGATGGTGCTGCCGCTGCATGTCGAGACGGGCGCCCCGCTCGATACCGGCGACATCCAGCTCGCGGCCAAGTTCAAACTGCTCCACCAGAAGGCCGATACCGCGTCGGTCGACCTGACGTTTTTCCCGCGCGTGTTCGTGCCGACGGGTCGCGGGTCGCGGCACGCACAATTGCTGCTGCCGATCTGGGTCCAGCGCGATTTCGGCAAGACCACGGTGTTCGGCGGCGGCGGCTACACGATCAATCCCGGCGCGGGGAACCGCGATTTCTGGGTCCAGGGCGTGGTTGTCACCCGCGAGGTGCGCAAGGGCTTCCAGGTTGGCGTCGAATATTACGGGCAAGGCCCCGGCGCGATCGGCGACCGTAGGATCGATGGCGTGAATTTTGGCGCACTCATCCACCTTTCCGGGCCCTACTCGCTGATTGGATCGTTCGGGCAAGGGCTCAACCGCCGCCAAACGACCTTTTACACCGCGCTTAAACTCGATTTTTGACGGAGGATTTGCGACAATGACTAGCAACGAACGGTCGGCCATTACCGACGCCCTCAGCAAAGTGCCCGCGGTCACGCTGGGCTTCTGGATCATCAAGATTTTCGCGACGACGCTGGGCGAAACCGCCGGCGACAGCGTGACGATGACCTGGCTGGGCGAAACCACCGCCAACCCGATGGGGGCGGCGCACATCGGCTACCTGATCGGCACCGGCATCCTGATCGTTCCGCTGATCCTGCTGGTCGCCGCGCAGATTCGTGCACGCGCGTTCCATCCATTGCTATATTGGGCGACGATCATCGCTTCGACCACTGCGGGCACGACGCTTGCCGATTTCTGCACGCGCTTCCTGGGGGAAGGAACCAACGCAAGCTATGCGCTGGGTTCGGCGATCCTCCTCGCCTGCGTGCTGGCGACGCTGGCGACGTGGCGCGCGGTGATGGGCACAGTTGCGGTGGAAAGCGTGCGCGAACCCAAGGCGGAGATGTTCTACTGGACGACGATCACCTTCTCGCAAACGCTGGGAACGGCGCTGGGTGACTGGACGGCGGATTCGTCGATCATGGGCCACCAGATCGGTTTTACGGGCGGCGCGCTGATCTTCGGCGCGGCGCTTGCCGTGGTAGCGCTCGTGCATTTCCGCACCGCGCTGTCGCGCGCCGCGCTGTTCTGGGCGGCGTTCATCCTGACCAGGCCGCTCGGCGCGACCGTGGGCGATTTCCTCGACAAGCCACATGCCAAGGGCGGGCTCGATTTCAGCCGACCGATCGCCTCGCTGGCCTTGCTCGTGGCTATAGGATTGTGCCTGTGGTGGTTCCCCCAGCGTCCGGCTGAGGCGGACGCTGGGCACTGAAGCCTGGCGGGTTCATACCGGTCAGTCGGCCGTTATCTCGATCCGCTTCGTCCGTTGGGCCAGCAGCGCGCCAATGATGCTGACGACCGCCGCGAGTGAAAGCCAGACGGCGGGAATGGCCTTGTCGCCGGTCTGCTTGATCAAGGCGGTCGAGACCAGCGGGGTGAAGCCGCCGAATATGGCGGTGGCGAGGCTATAGGCCAGCGAGAACGCTGCAGTCCGGATCGATGGTGGCATGAATTCGGTCAGGAAGGCGACCATCGATCCATTGTAAATCCCGTAAAAGGTGGAGAGCACGAGCACCGCGATCAGAAGCCTGGTGAAACTCGGCGCAACGACCAGCCATGCCAAAAGCGGGTATGCCGTCAGGATCGCGGCTACGGGCATGGCAAACAGCATGGGATAGCGGCCGATCCGATCCGAGATCGCGCCGCCGACCGGCAACCAGAACAGGTTTGCCAGTCCGACCACCGCCGTCACGGCCAGGACAGCGTTCGGCGCCAGCTTCAGTTCGGTCTTGCCGAATGTGGGGGTGTAGGCGGTGATCATGTAAAACGATGTGGTGGTAAAGGCGACCAGCATCATGCCGATGAGGATCGGCCTCGAATTCGCGACCAGCAGCGCCGATACTTCGCGAAAGCTGTGCGGCTTTTGTTGCATGTGCTCGAACGCCTCGGTCTCCTCCAGTGATCCGCGCAGCCAGAAGATCAGCGGGATGATCGCGCAGCCCACCGCCAGCGGAATGCGCCAGCCCCAGGCGGCCATTTCGCCCTCGCTCATGTACGATGTCAGCCCGAACCCGAGCGCGGCCGCGAACAGGACGGCGACCTGCTGGCTGGCCGATTGCCACGCGACGTAGAAGCCGCGGCGCCCCGGCTTGGCGATCTCGGCCAGATAGACCGAAACCCCGCCCAGTTCGGCGCCCGCCGAAAAGCCCTGCAACAGCCGCCCGACCAGAACGATCAGTGGCGCGAACAATCCGATCCGCGAATAGTCCGGGGTAAATGTAATCGTCAGCGTGCCGATCGCCATGATGCCAAGCGTCACCAGCAATCCCTGCCGCCGGCCGACCCGGTCGATGTAGGCGCCCAATACCACCGCGCCGATCGGACGCATCAGGAAGCCGATGCCGAATGTCGCCAGCGACAGCATGATCGACGCCACTTCGCTGCCGGTCGGGAAATAGGCCTTGGCGATATACGTCGCGTAGAACCCGAACACGAAGAAGTCATACTGTTCGAGGAAGTTTCCCGAAGCGACCCGGAGCACTTTTCCGATCACGGCAAAGGGCGACTCGGCTCCGCTTTCGTGGCTCCTGGTCATGGCTTCCTCCCCGCAGGTGTTGGTTCCGGCCCGTTCGCTGGAATACGATGCCGACTATGGGATCAACGATGGGAGACCAATCCGCCAGATGACCTATGAACGGCAATCCGATAGTGTCGGCAAGCCTTGCGTGGAGTCGAAAACAGTCGCTAATGCGGCGCCGAACGGGGGAGGACATCAAACTGCGGCTGTTGCGGATCATCTGCGTCCTCCTGCTGTTGGCGTTGCCGGTCCATGGCGGCGCAGCGCCAGCGCTTGATCGTCCCGCGCCCGATCGTCCCGATCTGGACAATCTGGTGATCATCGTCCCCGCATCGGCTGGTGGCGGTTTCGACAAGACGGCGCAGTCGGTAGCGACTGCAATGCGCGCCGAAGGGATCGTGCGGAACGTGGAAATCCGCCGATCGCCCGGCGCGGGTGGGTTGATCGCGCTTGCGCAGTTCGAAGGCCAGGCGGATGTGTCCGAACCCACCATACTCATCGGCGGCGTGACGATCCTGGGGGCCGAGGCGGAAAATCACTCGCTCGTCTCGCTCACCGATCTTGAGCCGGTGTGCCAGCTCAGCGAAGTCGCGCTGACCATCGGCGTGCGGGCCGACAGCCCCATACGCTCGGTTGGCGATCTCGTCGAAGTGATGCGAACCGATCCGGATCGTCTGACCTGGGTCGGCGGCTCACCCGGTAGTGCCGACGAAGTGCTGCTGTGGTCGATAGCGGCAAAGCTGGGTGTCGCGCATGACCACTTCAAATTCGTGGCCGTGCCGGGCGGCGGCGAACGAGTGCTCGATCGCCTGGCCGACGGGCCGCAATTCGTGGCCATTCGCAGTTACGAAGAGTTCGCGTCCTATCCGGGCAGGAGCAAGTTGCGCTTGTTGGCGATTTCCACGGCGGACAGATTTCCCCGCATCGCCTTGCCCACCTTGCGCGAATCGGGCTTCGACCTGGTCGTGACCGATTGGAAAGGCGCGTTCATTTCACCAAGGACGCCGCAAGACCAACGGCAGGCGATCGGTCAGGCATTCGAACGCCTGCTCGCCAGCCCGGCCTGGGCGCGCGAACTCGCGGCGCAGGGATGGCGGTCGCCCAGCGATCCGCAACTGGGCTTCAAGGCCAGGATCGCGGCCGACCGTCTGCGCATCAAGACCCTGCTGCCCGGCCCCGGCCCAAGTTCGCGATGGGACAGTGGACTGCACGATCTGCTGGTCCGCCCGTGGCGCTATGCGCTGCTCGGCTTCTTCATCGCGGCGTTGTTGGGGCTGGCCGTGGCTTGGCAGCGGCGCTCGGCCAAGATCAAGGACCGCGAGCTCGAACGGGCACTCGATGCGCTCGGTGAAATTCGCGCGCAGGTTCAGGCGGCCGGGGATACGGGCAACAAGGTCCACGCCGGCGAGCGGGGCGAAATAGCCCGGCAGATGGTGGCCTGGGGTCTTTCCGCCGCCGAAGTGGAAATCGGCTGGATGATCCTGAAGGGACTTCAGTTCAAGGAAATCGCCGCGGCGCGTGGCACCAGCGAGCGCACCGTGAGGCAACAGGCACAGTCGATCTACGCCAAGTCGGAACTTCCCAACCGATCCGAATTCTCGGCGCATTTTCTGGAAGACCTGCGATTTTAGCGTCCTATCCGCCATTCGCCGGAGATGGAATCGCCCGAATTTCCAGCGTGCGACATATGACGGATTGCTGACCCATCGCCACCCTCGCAAGTTCACGAGGTCAATCTTGACCATCGTCAAGGACCGCAAAGGTCCATCGGGAGGAACCATGAGGCGAGCTATCAGTCGTGCCGTTTTCGCATGCGGCGCAAGCGCGATCGCGCTGTCGGGATTCGTCAATCCAGCTTTGGCGCAAAGTGCTCCGGCCGATCCGGCAAAGCCGGCCGATCAGCAGCAGGCGGGCGCGGAAAGTGCACCGGCAGCCGCTGCCGAGATCGTGGTGACCGGCTCGCTCATCGCGCGGCGCGAATTCAAGTCCGAAAGTCCGATTTCCACTGTGGATGCGACGGCGATCGCCGCTGCGGGTTCACCCTCGCTCGATGGTGTGCTGGGGCAGATGCCGCAATTCGCGGCGGGTCAGGGTGCCAGCAACAGCAACCCGACCGTGCAAGGCGGGGGCCTCTCGTTCGCGGGCGGCCAGTCCTACAGCGATTTGCGCGGCCTTGGGCCTAACCGTTCGCTGGTGCTGCTCGACGGCCGGCGGCTGATGTCGTCGGCCCCCAGCGGGGCGATCGACCTCAATACCATCCCGACGGCGCTGATCGAAAATGTCGAGGTGATCACCGGCGGTGCATCGGCGACATATGGCTCGGACGCGGTCGCGGGCGTGGTGAACTTCAAGCTCAGGCACAAGTTCAGCGGCGTTGAAATCGACGTGCAGCACGGCGCGACAACCATGGGTGACGGTGCCACCAACCAGGTCAGCGGCATTATCGGCGGCAGCTTTGCCGAAGATCGCGGCCATGCCATGCTCGCGTTCGGTTATTCCGATCGCGCAACCGTCCTGGGTTCGACGCGTCCCTTCTTCACCGACACCCGCGAACTGGCGCGGCCGCCCGAAGGCATGATCAACCCCGGCAACTATGCTGGCGGTGCGCCGACCATCGCTGCCGTCAACGCGGTGCTGGCGGGCTATGCAGGGACAACGCCGATCGCCGGTTCGGGAACGTACAATGGCTCGATCGGCGTCAATACCGACGGGACGATTTTCACGACCAAGGCCGCGCCGAATTGCGTGCAGAACTACCGCGGCCTGGGCACCGCTCCGGGTGTCAATATCGGCAACGGCGATCTCGATCCGCGTTGCTACAAGGTTCAGGTCGCGCTCGGGCAGTTGTTTGACGTGCAGGTGCCGCTGACCAAGTACAACGTCTTTGCGAATGCCGACTACGCGCTGGGTGATCACATCACGGCTTACGGCCAGTTCAATTTCATGGAATCGTCGGCGAAGGACGTCACGGGGCCAGGTTCGAGCAAGGAATCGGGTTCGCTCACGCTGCAACTGCCGGTGAGCAACCCGTTCGTGCAGGGTAACGCCGCACTGCTGTCCATTCTCAATTCGGGCAAGCCGGCATCGCCGACCGGCACCTTGAGAGTGACTGCCCTGCTCACGCCTTTCGGCAACCGCGTGGAAACGTTCAAATATGACGTGTGGCAGGGGGTCATCGGCTTCAAGGGCGACATTCCCGGCACGCGCCTGAAATGGGACGCTTACGGTTCGCTCGGCCATACCCAATTCGACAATACGACCGCGGGCGATGCCAGCATTTCGGCCATAACCTCGCTGCTCAACGGCACGGCCAATTACACCGGCAGTGCCGGCACATGTACAGGCTATGCGTGGAACCCGCTGGGGAACCACCCGCTCACCGCTGCTTGTCTCCAATATGCTGGCCGTACCGACCACAATATCAACACGCTGATGCAAAAAGTCGTCCAGGCGACCGTCAGTGGTCCGTTGCTCAAGCTTCCCGGCGGCGAACTGAGTTTCGCCCTCGGCGCTGATTATCGCGAGAACAGCTTCAATTACCAGCCGGACAACGCGTTCATCACGGGTGACTCATTGCCGTTCGGGTCGATCTCTGCGGCATCGGGAAGGCAGAAGGTCAAAGAGGTCTTTGGTGAATTGCTGGTGCCGCTGCTCAGTGATCAGCCCTTCGCCAAGGAGCTCTCGCTCGATCTCGGCTACCGCTATTCCAAATATGACACGTTCTCGGGCCAGAGCACGTTCAAGGCCGATCTGAGCTGGGCGCCGGTGGATCAGATCCGCTTCCGTGGCGGCTATTCGCGAGCCATCCGCGCGCCGAGCCTGGAAGACCTGTTTGGCCCCGTCACAAATGCCCAGGTTCCTATCAACAATGCTTCACTTACGGGGCTTGGGGGCGATCCCTGCGACATCAACGGCAGCTACCGCAACGGTGCAAACGCCGCGCAAGTGAAAACGCTTTGTCTCGCACAAGGAGTGCCCTCAGCGCTGATAGGCTCTTACACGTATGGCTCCAGCTCTGTTCAAGGCACGACCGGCAGCAACGCCACCCTGACGCCTGAAAAGGCAAATACATACTCCATTGGCGTTGTTATTGCGCCGAGCTTCAACAGTTCAATGTTCCGTAATTTTCAGGTCTCGGTTGATTATTATCACATAAAAATTGCGGATGCGGTTGGTACACTTAACCTCACCGATATTCTGCCTCGCTGCTTTAATTCGGATGGCGTGAGCAATCCAACTTACTCGTCGACCAATGCCTATTGCCTTCGGATACAGCGTGATCCGTCAGGTGGCGCGATCACGTCGAGCCAGCAGGGCCTGTTCAACTTTGCCACTTATACCGTCAGCGGTATCGACACGCAGGTCAACTGGCGCTTCGGGCTCGATGCGCTGGGAGCTTCCCCGCGCGCGGGCAAGATCGCGATCAACTCGATCGTTTCGTACCTGAAGGACTACAAGGTTGCCGGCCTGCTCGGCTCGCCGACGCTCAACTACGCCGGCAGCATCGGCTACGATCCGGGCACCGGCGATATTTCGCACCCCAAGTGGAAGGCGAATACCGGCGTCACGTACTCGGTCGGCGGCTTTTCTGGCACCGTGCGCTGGCGCTACATCGGCGGCATGAAGCATGTCGATCAGGTCGTAAATCCAGCGGCGACCACGCCAGGCGTATCCGCTTACAGCTACTTCGACCTCGACGCCCACTATGCCTTCAACGATCACTTCTCGATCGGCGCCGGCGTCACCAACCTTGGCGACAAAGCTCCGCCCTATGTCAATTCGGCCGCTCTGCGCACCGATTCGGCCTTGTACGACATTATCGGGCGTACATGGTTCGTCTCGGGGAAGGTCAAGTTCTGAAGGAAGGTATCGATGGCTGAACGTCCAGCGGATGTTTTGCTCCCGCGATCGGCGGGGCGTTCAGCTTTCGGAAGCGATGCGGCTGGCTACCAGGCCGGCCGCATCGGCTATCCCGAACCGCTGTTCGATCTGGTGTTTGCCGATGTGCCGGCAAACCCGCGGGTACTCGAAATCGGCGCCGGCACCGGCATTGCCACGCGATCGCTGCTGGAACGCGCACCCGCCGAGCTGGTCGTCGTTGAGCCCGATGCGGCACTGATCGATTATATCGCCGACCAAATCACCGACCCGCGGCTGACGCTCGTCAATGCGCCGTTTCCCGAAGAATCCCTCGAGGGGCCATTCGACCTGATCGTGTGCGCTGCGGCCTTCCATTGGATGGAGCCAGCCGCGGCGCTCGCCCGCGTCAGCCAGTTGCTGAAGCCGGGCGGCGTCTGGGCAATGTGGTGGAATGCCTATCGCAATCCGGGGCATGGCGACACGCTGGCCCAGGCCATTTCACCGCTGATCGAGGGGATCGCGCTGCCTCCGTCCGAAGGGCCGGACGGGCATTACTCGCTCAATCGCGCGCTGCACGAGGAGGCGCTGCGCAACGCCGGCTTCGTCGACATCCGCCACACCCTATTTCGCCGCGAACGCCGGTTGGACGCCACCGAAGCGCGCGCGCTCTATGCCAGCTATTCCTATGTCCGGGCCTTGCCCCAAGACCAGCGGAACACGTTGCTCGATGCGATCGCGCATCTGGTCGAGCACGATTTCGCCGGCAGCGCTCCCAATGTCGTGCTCAGCGCCTTGTACACGGCGCGGCGGGTTCCATGAGCTTCACGACGTGCGATCTCTACGACGAGCATGGCGACGCCGCGCGGGTTCTCGGCTGGTCGTTTCGCGATTTTGGCGGACGTACCCGCTTTGCCGGCGAAGTCGAAACCGTGAAGTGCTTCGAGGACAATAGCCGGATCAAGGAACTGGCGTCGACGCCGGGCCGTGGCCGGGTGCTGGTGGTCGACGGCGGCGGCAGTCGGCACGCGGCGTTGCTGGGTGACATGATCGCGACGCAAGCCATCGCATCGGGCTGGGCTGGCTTCGTCATCTACGGAAGTGTCCGCGATTCTGCAGTGCTTAAGACGCTCGACATCGGCATCAAGGCGCTTAGAACCACGCCGCGCAAGTCGATCCGGCTGGGCGAAGGCCAGGTGGGCGTTCCATTGGCGATCGCGGGTGTCGAGGTGCGGCCCGGCGACCGGCTCTATGCTGACGAGGACGGCATTTTGCTCCTCGCCGCACCGAAATAGGCGCGGCCACAGCGCTGCCGGGAAGAGGCCTGCGCTACGTCCCGGCATAGGCTTGGTTCGATCGGGGTTGCGACCTTTGGCCTGCCTTTCGGGTGCGGCATCGACGCCGACTGCGAATGTCTTGCCGCCGGTCTGGTGCCGAACAAATAGCACAACCCGTTGCTGCCGCGTTCGTTCTCAAGCTCGACATCGGTCAACCTACCCGTGAGCGTGGTCAGCAGACCCCGGGTTTGAACCGTGGTTGACGAAGGCATAGAGGGCCCGCGCAAGCGCGAGCCAACCGGTACGGGGAAATCGAGGTCGGTCGACATGTGACCGACCGGGGCTCACGCGGGCCATTGCCGAAGCTGTTCACGCAGGCGGTGGGAATTGGCTGGAAAGCCACTTGTCGAGGCTCGGTGGCCGGTATGTCGGCTCGGTCCTCGTCGAATTGCCCGAGAGCCGCCTTGATGAATTAGGGGACGCCGCCCAAAGGATTGACGCGATTGGCCTGAAGTTGGAGCGTGTAGAAGTCACCGACGTCGACGAGCGGGAAGGGGAGCCAGTGGGGCTCGACATCGTTGGGCCAGATCGCCCGGGCATCGTCCACGAAGCCACAGCCGTGCTCGCCGCGCTGGACGTCAATATCGAAGAACTGACGACTACGATCGAGGCGAGTGCGTTGTCGGGCGCACCGCTCTTCCGCGCAAAGGTGAAGATGCTGGTCCCTACGACAGTTTCAGATCAATCCGTGCGAGAAGCGCTCGAAGGCATCTCCGACGAGATCATGGTCGACTTTTCCATCGAGCCGGCAGATTCTTGAGGCCGACGAGACAGAGGGCCAGAAATGCCGAACATTACCGCACGCCAGTGACGCATAACCGTTGGATTAGGGCCAGCAAAGGTTTAAATTTCAGTTCTTTCCGACAATGTCAGGGCATCATCGAGATCCAGGCCAAGGTACCATCTCTAGCTTCCGCTCCATCGATAACGCAACATGAAGCCACCCAATGACAAGCTTTTCGCCGAAAATCTTCACCCTAGAAGTCGCGCTAAAATGTCGGGGTGTAGGCCCAATCCAAGGAATCCGGCCGTGCCCATGACGAGGCCAAACGCCCCGAACAACCACGCCAGACCGAGTAGCGGCAGGCTTTCAACCAGAGCGGCCACCGCGGCGATCGAGATCGCAGTTGTTAGCGCAGCATCGGCGGCATCGAACTGGTCGTCGTGGCGGTTGAATTCGTCATAGGCAGATGACTGCTCTTTGGCTTCCTTGGCCAGCCTCGGCGCCTCGGTGGTGTACTTGGCGATCTCGGCGTCGAGCTTGACGAGGGTTGGCGCGGCCTTGGCTAGATCCGGCGCCAGCAGCGCGATCTGCTCGCGGCTCGATTGCGCAAGGTGAAGTTTAGTTCGGGTGGCCTGATATTCGTTCCAACGATCTATGGAGGTGACCTGCGCTTGCTGCATGTTCTGGACAATGTTGCCGTCCTTGATCCCGCATAAGCCGGTGAACACCGAAAGCGCCACCACCGTGATCGCCACCAGTCGGTTTAGCCGCTTGTCCTTTGCCTCAGCACTTACTTCGATTTCCATGATGCTGCTTACCCCGGCAGTTTGCGCCTGCCTCAACCCGGAACGATATGGGGATGCGCGATCCCAACCGCCAGTGGATCGACCGGATCGGTGCCGATTAGAAGTTCGACCCGGAAAAGCCACTTGCGGGTATGGGGAACGTCGAATAAGAGGTCCTGCCGACTTTGGTACCCTGCCGAGTAATGTTGAGATTTTGACGAATCCCCTTGCTCCGCGAACGATTCTCCTATCGTCACGATAGGCATGGTTTGCCACCAGATCGCCGCGAGAGCAGACGTTCGGGAGCCACAGCGAAGTCGGCAATAGCTGCCAGTCATTCATCCAATTCCAGAATTGCACTCGAGGCTGCCAAAGTCTGGCAAGCGCTCAGCTTCGGATGGATCGAACCGCCATTTCCATCGCCGCGTCCCGACCGGCAGCGAAATCCTGCGCGGTCGGTTTCACCATAACGTCGGGCAGGACGCCTCGGTCGGGCTGTGGCCACCTCCGGAAATTGCCGACGATCGGCATGTCGAACTCGAGCCCGCTCGCCGGCAAACGGACAAAGAAAAACCCATTGCCGTTGATGCCGCGAAGGTTGCCACCGCTCGTCTCGCCGAACAGTCGGACCAGCCCCGATTCCTTTGCGCGCTGCGCGAAAGAAAAGATCGCCGAACTACAGACCGGCCCGATCAGTGCCGCCACGGGCAGGTCGAGTTTTGGTCCGACAGCTGCGATTGTGTCGTTATCGCCGCTCGGCAGTTCGTAGAAGCCATTGCCAACATCGGTTGCATTCTCACCAATCGTCCGAAAGCTCTCGTCCCATGTGTCGAGATTGCGATCGAGATCCTTCGGCGTGCGGCGGTAGCGCACCATCCGGCGGTATCGTTCGAACGCCAGGTCGCGTCCGGCCAAGCGTGCAAGGATCACCGGGCGGGCTGCGCGACGATGTCGAGGTTGCCCGGATCGCCCCAACGAGCGCCGTGATTTGCCGTGCGGCATGCTCGAGATCATCGATCGCCTCGTCGCGCGCAGAGTCGTGGCGGGGAGCAATGGTTGGCGCGACCACGCTGGGATCCTCCATGATCATGCCTATGCGCGTTGCGAGCAGGTCGACAATGTCCTGGCCGTCGGCGGCGTCATCCATACCGCAACCAGTGCTCTGGTTTGCCACCAAGTCTAGGTCCAGCTTTGTCGCACTAACCGTCAGATACCATTCGACTTTGACGCTGCATCGAGCATCTGTGTTTGCGTGAGTCGCACGGGTCTTTGAGATCGGTGACCGCCCCGACCGGTCAACCGGCGGGGCCGTGGGTGGTGGGAGCAGCATCGCGCTGCTCCGCAACCGGAGACCACCTCATGACCGATACCACCACGATCCAGCCTGCGCGCCGCGCCCGCCGCATGGCCCGTGAGGTTTATGCATCGACTTTGCCCGGAACGATCGCCCCCGCAGCGGCTGGCGATGGCGTTGCAGGTTCCAACAAGGCCTCCGCTAGTGATTCTAGCGGCGAGGCCCGCACGACCAAGGCGGCCCAAGTGCTTGCGCTGCTCCAGCGCACCGAAGGGGCAAGCCTCGATGACCTCGTCACACTGACACGCTGGCTGGACTTGTAACGGTTTTGCGCCGGTCACTTGAGAGTTTAACACTCGATCAAGGAGACCGATGAGATGAAGAAGCATACAGAAGATTTCAAGCGTGAGGCGGTGCGGATTGCGCTGAGCAGCGGGCTGTCGCGGCGGC